>DAITPE010000095.1:0-12852 GCA_036833775.1 Pyrinomonadaceae bacterium
AAGTTTTTTCCCGCGCTCGCCTAAACAAACCGACATCATTCTTTGTGAGGAAAATCCCGTCTTGGAAGTCGTTGTAAGTCATACATCAACAGGCAATTCTATGAACATTTCTGCGGCAAACGCCGTCGCGGATAATTTTGTGTCAAATTCTTCCGTGTCGGATGTGGGCGAGCTTGCATTTGAACTCGGACTCTGGCTTTCCGGTTTGGAAAGTTTTTTAAATCTTCGCAATCATTCCTTCGCCGATGAAAACCGCGCGAAAACTTCGACGCGTGATTGGACGAAAGAGTTTCGTTTGACGCATTCGACGCTTTTGCTTTGTTCAAAATTAAATTTTCAGCTCGGGAAGGCTTTGCGCGAAAAAACTCAGTTTCAAAACGGTCAATCGACCGATGCGCTCGAAAATCTGACGTTTCTCAACAAAGAATTCGAACTTTCGTCGGACGATATTTATAAACTTTCGCTGGCTTTAAAAGATTCGATTCTTTTGAACGAAAGCCTGCTTCGCGCCGCGCCGCTTAAATTCGGCGAATGGACGGCTTGGAGCAATTCTTTGAGCGAAAAACTCAAAACCATCGAAACTTTCGACAAACTGATCAAAACCGCCGAGCGTTCGGGCGAAGAATTTTTGCCGGAAATATTACGAAAATTGCCGGAAACGCGCCCGTTTGTCGAGCAATTCGATCTGCAAATGATTCTGCCGCGATTTGGACGCATTTTGAAATGGCTGAGCGTTGTCGGCAGAATGCTGAAATCGGATGAACCTTTGAAACCGACTTTGTTGATCTTTTCGCGTGTGAACGAACAAATTCACGAAATGATCGGCTATGTAAACAATCGCCTTTTGCGTTTTCCGAACGACGAAGACGAGCTTTTCGGTTCGCTCGACGGCGCGGCTTACGCGGCTTCGATCGAACTCAAAAAAGTTTATAATCAAGAACTTGCAGGCGTAGTCGGGATTCGTTCCGCGCCGCAAATCTTCGCAAAAATCGAAACAGCGCACGCGCTTTTGAACGACAGTTTCGAGCAAACTCTGGTCGTTTTCGCGCAGATGATTCAGCCCGAACTGAAATCCGAACAGATTTTCCCGAATTTCCAAAACAAACTGAAAAATTCACTCGTTTTACGGCAGGATTTGTATCGAATGTTGGTTTCCGCGCAATCTGCCGAACAAAATCCCGAAAAATTCCAACTCGAATCTCTGCATCAGCAATTAAACACTTTTCTGGACGGAACGATGCAGTTTTTGTTCTACAAAGACAAGGAAACGATGGAAAGATTCGTCGAAGAAATTTTGGTCACAAAAGACAAAAAAGATTTGGTTCCGATCCTGCATCGCTTCGGCGCGTATCTCGAAACGCTTTTCGGACAAGTAAATATGCGAACGGTGTTAGCCGCGCATCCTTTTGAAAGAAATTAAATGAAATAGCCACAAAAGGCACAGAAATCGCAAAAAAAATAAAGAAAATGGAATGAAGAAGTTTTTGTTTTTCATTCCATTTTTTGTGTCTTTTGTGCCTTTTTGTGGCTATAAATATCTTACTGCGAACGCAAAGTTGCGAGCGGTTTTCTGAAAAGAACGTCGAAACTTGCGACTGCGCCGACGGTTGTGACCAGAATTGCCGTGACGAAAACGCCGAGAATCGTCAAAGTAAGATCGAATTCCCAATTAATGTCGAGAATATATTTCGAAACGGCAAACGACAGCAAAACCGCGAACGTCGAGCCGATAATTCCTGCCAAAATTCCTAAAATTCCGTATTCGGCAAAGAGAATCGCGGCGAGCGTAAAGCGTTTTGCGCCGAGCGTTTTGAGAATCGCGTTTTCATAAATCCGCGCCGATTTCGTGAGCGCGATCGAGCCGATCAAGATTAAAATTCCGCTCAAGATCACGAAGCTTCCGACGAACGAAATCGCTAGAACGAAGTTGTTGACGAGTTTTTGAACTGCGGCAACAATGTCGGCAACGTCAAAAATCTGCGCGTTCGGAAATTTATCGACGATGTTTCTTTGAAGGCGTTGGCGGTCGGTTTCGGGAATTCTTTTCAAAACGTTGGCGGCAAATGTCTGCGGTGCATTTTCCAAAACGCCGGGCGCGAAAACGAATATAAAAACGGTGCGCGTATTTCGCACGTCGATCTTGCGGATATTGGCGATCTGCGCGGTGACGTTTCTGCCCGAAACGTCGAATGTGATCGAATCGCCGACACCGACTTTTAATGTTTTCGCCATTTCGTCTTCGATCGAAACGAGCGGAACGTCCGAAGGCGTTGTCCACCAATCGCCGTCGATGAGCGTTTCGGCTTTTTCGAGATTTGGGCGGTAAGTGACGGCAAATTCGCGTCCGATTCTACCTTGCTGTTGGCGCGTTTCGCGGTTTTGATAGTCGATCGGTTCGCCGTTTACATAAGCGATTCGGGCGCGAACGGTCGGCAAAGTTTGCGCTTCTTCGCCCGTTTTTTCTTCGAGAAGTTTACGCAATTCTTCGATCTGACTTTTTTGAATATCGATGATAAAAAGACTCGGCAAAGTTTCGTTGCGCGAAAAATCGAACTCGCGCACCAAATTCATTTGCAGCGATTGAACCGCCAGAACGACGAATGCGCCAAGCCCGACGGCGAGCAGAATGATGCGCGTTTGATTGCCCGGACGATAAAGCGAATTGATCGCTTGAGCGATGGAAAACGAACCGAAATTGCGGAGTTTTTTCAAACTTACGGTCAGCACGACCGCCGCGAGATAGAGAAACAAAGATGTTACGCCCAAACCGACGAGAAAGAACGCGCCGACTTTAAGTGAACCGGCTTGCCACGCGGCGAGCGCGAGCAGTCCGACGAGCGAAAACGCGCCGATCAAGGTTTTCGTCAGATCGAGACGGCTTTTTTCGCCGCTTGCGTCGTGTAAAAGAAGACGCGGTTTGATGTTTCGCACCTGCAAAAGCGGCAGCGCGGAAAAGAGCAGGGAAATCAAAACGCCGAGCAAAATGCCTTGCCACGCGACCGAAAGATTGATCGCGTAGCTCATCGAAGCGGGCAGCGCGTCGTTAAACTGCGTTCGCGCAAACCAAAGAAAACATTGCGCTAAAAACACGCCGAACAGACTTCCGAAAAAGCCGAGCGTCAAGATTTGCATTAAATAAACGGTGATGATTTTCGTTCCCGACGCGCCCAAACATTTCAAAACGGCGACCGTTTTGCGTTTTTGTTCGACGAAAACGCGGGCGACATTCCACACACCGACACCGCCGAGAACTAAGATCAAAAGTCCCGTTAATGACAGATAATTTTCGGTACGCGTAAATTGTTCGCCGAGGTTTTCCTGCGTTTCGCGGTAGGATTGGATTCTCAAGGTCGTGCCGCGTAAGGTGTCGCGCAAGTTTTTGACGAGCGCGGTCGGATTGTCGGATGTTCGGTAAAGAATCTGACGGCGAACGCGCCCGCCCGCAGTCGTGATTCCGGCGGTGTCGAAGGCTTTTTTCTCGACGAAAACGCGCGGTCCGAGCCGAAAACCGCTTGCGCCGCCGGGTTCTTCGTCGAAAGTGGCGCGAATCTCGAAAACGCCTTGCGCGATCTGGATTTTATCGCCAATCTTTATTTTCAAATCTTCAAGAAGCAAAGGCGAAACGACCGCGCCGTTGTTTTCGAGCAGCGCGAAATCGAACGGTTTGCCGCCCGAAACTTTGAAATTTCCGACGAGTGGAAAAGGCGGTTCGATTCCTTTGAGTTCGATCTGCGAAAAGGATTCGTTCGTCACGTCCGCCGGTTTCGCCATTGCCGACGACGTGATCGCTTCGTTTCGCGCTTCGATAATTGTTGATTTTCCGACCGCTTCTTCGATCTTTTGAACGTCGGTCGGCGTGAAATCGCTCGTCGAACTGATCTCGAAATCCGCCGTCAAAAGCGCGCGCGCGTCCGTCCCGACGGCTTGGCTCAAATTCTGGATCAGTGAACGCAAGGCGACGACCGAACCGACGCCGATCGCAATGCACAGAAAGAAAAACAGCAATCTGCGCCACGATGAACGAATTTCCCGCCAAGTTAAGTTAAAAATAAAATTCATAAGAAGTTTGAAACAACGATTTACACGGATTTACACGGAATAAATTAAAAAATAAAATCCGTGCTAATCTGCGTTCATCGTTGTTTCTTTTTTGGTGTCGCTCAAAAGTCTGCCGTCTTTCAGAATAATTTGCCGCTGCGCCATTTCCGCCAAAGTTTGATCGTGCGTGACGAGAACCAATGTCACGTTGTTTTGTTTGTGCAGATCGGTCATCAGTTCAAAAATATGTGCGCCGTTTTTTGAATCGAGATTTCCGGTCGGTTCGTCGGCAAGCAGGATTTTCGGCTGGTTTGAAAACGCGCGCGCGATGGCGATGCGCTGTTGTTCGCCGCCGGAAAGTTCGGTCGGGTAATGATGTCCGCGATTCGTCAAACCGACTTGCGCGAGCAGTTCGGCGGCGCGTGTTCTCGCATCCTTCAAACCGAGAATTTCCATCGGAATCATCACGTTTTCAAACGCCGTCAAACTTGGAATCAGATGAAAAGATTGAAAAACGAAGCCGACTTTTTCGCTTCGCAAAGTTGCGAGTTCGTCTTCGCTCATTTTCGTAACGTCGGCGTTATCGATCAAGATCGCACCGTCTGAAGGCGCGTCGAGTCCTGCAATAAGTCCGAGAAGCGTCGATTTTCCGCTGCCCGACGCGCCCGTGATAGCGACAAATTCGCCGTCGGGAATCGCAAAAGAAACATCGTCGAGAATCGTCAGATCGTCCGCGCCCGAACGCACGACTTTGGAAACATTTTTTAGTTCGATCATAAGTTTTAGTTCTTCGTTTTTAGTCCTTCGTTCTTTGCTCTAAAAAAAGCGAACGACGAAGGACTAATTACAAAGGACGTTTTCATCATAGCTTGCGAAATAAACGCAAACAAGTGAACATAATTCTGCATCTTATAAACGATTTTCAGCGTAAAAAGTTTGCAGTTATGAATTTAAGGAAATATTTCACCGCCGTTTTATTATTTATTTTATCCGTTTCGCTCTTTTCCGCGTGCGACGTTTCGCAGATGCAAAAGGGAACGAACAAGGCTTCGGCAAAACCTCTGGTTACGCCGCAAGTGAAGACCGACAAGCCGAAGATCGTCGCGTTCGGCGACAGTCTGACGGCAGGTTTCGGGCTGACGGAAAAGGAATCTTACCCGTATCTTTTGCAGGAAAAATTGAAAACTGACGGGTTTAATTACGAAGTCGTCAACGCGGGCGTTTCGGGCGATACGTCGCTTGGCGGTTTGGAGCGGATTGATTGGGCGTTGGAACAGGAAAACGTCCAGATTTTGATTCTCGAACTCGGCGCAAACGATCTTTTGCGGCGAATGCCCGTCGATAAAATGAAGAAAAATCTCGCGCAGATGATCCAAAAAGCGCAAAAGAAAAACGTCAAAGTTTTGCTCTGCGGAATGCTCGCACCGTCTGCCGTCGGCGGCGATTATCAACGCGAATATATGAATGTTTTCCCCGATCTCGCCGACGAATACAAAGTCGAGTTTCTGCCGTTTCTGCTCGAAAACGTCGCGCTCAAAAAAGAATTGAACCAAGCCGACGGAATTCACCCGAACGCGGAAGGCGAAAAAATTATGACCGAAAATGTTTACAAAGCGTTGAAACCGATGCTTTCAAAATAATAAATACAATTTAAATTAACAGGGATAAAAGGGATGAAGGAGATTTTGAAAATAGATTTCTTCATCCCTTTTATCCTTTTCATCCTTGTTAATTTTTTGTGTTAATCTGTGAATTCGAAAATTTATGAACGTGACACATCTCGAATGCGCCAATTGCGGCAAGATTTACGAAGCGAATAAATTGCACAATCTCTGCGTCGAATGCGGAAAGCCTTTGCTCGTGCGCTACGATCTCGAAACGGCGAAGCAAACTTTGACGAAAGATGCTCTGAAAACACGCGAAGAAAATCTGTGGCGTTACAGGGAAGTTTTGCCGGTCGAAAAACCCGAAAATATTGTCTGTTTGGGCGAAGGTTTTACGCCGCTTTTGAAGGTCGAAAGGCTTGCGAAAACACTTCCCGTAAAACTGAATCTTTACATCAAAGACGAATCGACGAATCCGACACAGAGTTTTAAGGCACGCGGAATGACGGCGGCAGTTTCGATGGCAAAGGAATTGGGCGTGAAAAAAGTCGCCGCGCCGTCAGCCGGAAATGCAGCGGGCGCACTCGCGGCTTATGCTTCGCGGGCGGGAATGGAAGCGCATCTTTTTATGCCGCAAGACACGCCGAAAGCAAATATTATCGAATGCGAACAAACGGGCGCGTTTGTCACGCTCGTTGACGGTTTGATCACCGATTGCGGAAAGATCGTCGCCGAACGCAAAGATGCGGAAGGCTGGTTTGACGTTTCGACCTTGAAAGAACCTTACCGCGCCGAAGGCAAAAAGACGATGGGTTACGAACTCGCCGAACAATTCGATTGGACTTTGCCCGACGTGATTCTTTATCCGACCGGCGGCGGAACGGGCTTGATCGGAATGTGGAAAGCTTTCGATGAGATGGAAAAAATGGGTTGGATAGATTCAAAAAGACCGCGCATGGTTTCGGTTCAAGCCGAAGGCTGTGCGCCGATCGTTCGCGCTTTTCATAACGGCGAAAGGTTTGCCGACGAATTTGAAAACGCGCACACGGTCGCCTCAGGTTTGCGCGTTCCGAAAGCGGTCGGCGATTTTCTTATCATCGACGCGATTCGCGCATCAAACGGAACAGCGATCGCAGTTTCAGACGAAAAACTCGTTTCAGCCGTCAAAGAAATCGGCGCGGCGGAAGGCATTTTCTGCGCTCCCGAAGGCGCGGCGTGTCTTCCGGCTTTGCGCGAAATGATCGAGAATAAACTCGTTTCTGAAAACGAAACGGTTGTCATTTTCAACACGGGCGCGGGCGTAAAATATTTGGAATGTTTTGCTTAAACGCGTTCGATTTGTCAGAATAAATCTTAAATCGACGAATGTTCTCTCCAAGAAAAGATATGTCCGCTTTTCGGCGGGCGTTTATTCTTATCTCGAATTCCGGTTATAAAATAAATAATTAAAAAAAGGGAAATTTAATGAGATCAAAATTGATTATTGCGCTGTTTTTTATCGGCGCGGTTTCCGCTGCGAACGCACAGGAAACAACAAAGACAAACTTTTTACCTGAGAGTAAGGATTTTTCTTTCGTAAGTGAAAAAACGAAGGAAAAATCCTTTGATCGAACAGTTGAAAAAAACACATCTGAGCCCGTTCGGAGAGTTACTTCGCAAAGTTCGGGCTACACGCGCCCGACTGCCGAAAAACGCTTCAAACGGTATGTAAACAGCGTCATCGGACCTTTTACGCTTTTGGGAAATGCGATCGGCGCGGGTTTTGCGACGCTTGGCAACGAACCCGAAGAATGGGGCAAAAAGCCCGAAGGATTCGGACGTCGTTTTGCGTCGAATCTTGGCAGAAGCGCGATTCGCAATACGACGACTTACGCGCTCGACGAAGCGTTTAAGCTCGACAGCGGCTTTTACAAAAGCCAAAAACGCGATCCGGGGTCGCGCATTAAAAACGCCGTTCTTTCGACCTTTACGGCGCGTAAAACGAACGGCAAACGCGTCCTCGGCGTTCCGCGTCTGGTCGGAACCTACACTGGAAGCATCATTGCCGCCGAAACTTGGTTTCCGAAGCGTTTCAATTACAAGGACGGTTTGCGCGACGGCACGATCTCGCTCGGCTTTAACACGATGGTCAATCTTTTCAGAGAATTTATTTTGAAGAAATAAATGATTGCGTGGAAAAATTAGGAAATATCAGCCACAGATGGACACAGATTAACTCTGATAGAAAACAGATGAGAAATAGAAAAGGTGAAGCAAATCGCTTCACCTTTTTTTCGTTTTTCAATCTTCAAACTATTTCGTAATATGCATTGACGATTCTTCTTTTTCTTCCATCAGCGGCGTTGAATCGTCGCCTTCGGCGTGTGTGTAATAGCTGTAAGTGTAGCCGTAGCCGTAATAATCGTAATCGGTCGAATTCGCTTTAATGCCGTTTAAGACAACGCCGTAAATTCTCGCACCGATCGTTCCTAAACGCTGTTTGAAACGGCGCATCAGGTGAATCGAACTCTTGCCAGCCATTGCTACCAACACAACGCCGTCAACCAAAGTCGAAAGAATCGCCGCGTCGGTAAACGAGATTGCGGGCGGCGAATCGATGATGACGTGTTTGTAATTTCCTTTCAAAAACTGCAAAAGATTGCGCATTTCGTTTGAACTCAAAAGTTCAGCCGGATTCGGCGGAATCGGTCCGCTCGTGATGATTTTTAAACGCGGCAGATCGGGACAAGTTTTCAGCAAGTTTGACGTTTCTTTTTCGCCCGAAAGATAATTCGTCAAACCGGTCGCGTTTTCCATTCCGAAATGCGAATGCAGACGCGGACGGCGCAAATCGCAGTCGATAATGACAACATCGGCATCGGATTGTGCGAGCGTGATCGCCGTATTGATCGCCGTCGTCGTTTTTCCTTCGGAAGGCTGCGATGACGTGACGAGAATCGTTTGCGGCGGTTTTCCGGCGGACGAAAAGAGCAAAGACGTGCGTAAATGGCGATAAGCTTCCGCCATCGGCGAACGGCGGTCTTTCAGCGTCACGAGTGCCATCGAACCCGTAATAGCACTTTTCGTTGCCAAAGCGGTAGTTGGTTTATTTTTGCCCTGAATGCTTTGATGCGGAATCAGCGCAAGCGTCGGAAGTCCGAGATTTCTGCCGACATCGTCCGAAGTTCTGACCGAATCATCGAGGTAATCCATCAAAAATGCCAAACCGATTCCGGCGGCAAGCGAAAGCAGAAATGCGACGAGAATGTTGCGTCCGCGATTCGGTCCGATCGGTCCGCCCGGTGTGACGGCGTTGCTCGTGATTTTAATGTTGTCGGGACGGCTGCTCGAAAGCGTAAGTTCTTGTTCTTTTTGGCGTTGCGTGTATGTGTCGAGCAAATTGCGGTTCGTTTCGATGCCGCGTTTCAGCGTTGTCAACTGCGTTTCGGCTTGACCTTCGATATTCGCTTTCGCTTCTTCGTTCGTGTATGAATTGTAAAGCTGTGCTTCGCGTTTCTGCGCCGATTCAAGTTGTGAACGAAGCGCGACGAGTGCGCCGCTCACCGCTTCTTTTTCGAGTTTTTTATCGTCGCGGTCAATGATCTGCGAAACTTCTTTTTCGGTCTTGTTTTTTGTCGCTTTAAGCGATGCGATCTTTTCTTCGGCTTGTTTGACCTTGAAATATTCAGGCGTATATTTGACTAAAAGTTCGGCTTTTTCGGTTTCCGTTTGCTGAATTTGTTTCTCAATGTCGCGGATTTGATCTTGTAATTTAGCTTTGCGTTCGATGCTCAAGCGTTTCGTGTCTTGATAAATTTTACTTTCCGCCAAATCGGGAATGTTTGCACCTTCGCCGCGATTATTTGCCGCAACTGCGGTGTTATAACGCGCTTCGATCTTTAATCTTTCGTTGCGCGCTTCCTGATATTGCCCGTAAACGGTCGTCAAAACATTATTGCGAAGCTCGCCGCCTTTGTCCTGCAATGGCAAATTGCTCGAACGCAGTAAATTTATCAACTGCATTTCTTGTCCGGCGATCGTTCCTTTCAATTCTTCGATCGATTTTGAAAGCTCGGCAACGGCTTGTTTCGTGCCTTGAAGTTCGCGCTCTACGTCTTGTTCGATAAAAGTTTCCGCAACTTTATTCGCAACTTTTGCCGCCAGATCGGGATTTGTGCTTTGGATGCTCAAATTAACCAAATTCGTTCTTTCGCGCTGTTCGACGCGTAAAGTGCCAAGAAACAATCCGGCATATTGATTCGTCAGTGCGGTTTCTTCAGGCGTTAAGATTACTTGTCCTTCTTGTTTATTTTCTTCGGCAGATTCGGTCAAAACCGGAAGCGAAGAAGTTTTGACGGCTTCGGGTTTTTCGCTCGAAAATATCGAACGAAATGTTTGTAAAATTCCTTTGTTTTGATTGGCGAAAAGATTCGGCTGACGATGCAGACCCAATTTAACGACAACATCGCGCATCAGATCGGGATTTCTTAAAAGCTGAAGCTGTGTGTTGTAATAATTGGCATCGTTGTTGAAATTGATGTTGATTTCTTTCGATTGCGCGCGCGGTTTTCGCGGTTCGATCATAATTTCCGTGCCGGCTTCGTATTGTGACGGAAGCCGATACATATAAAACGCGGCGGCGGCGGTCGTGAGAATCGTCAGAGCCAGAATTATCGGCAGGCGTTTGTAAACGATGTGAAAATACTGACGAATCGAGCGTTTTTCGTCAAAAGTTTCATCATCGTAAAACGGGGCGTAGCTTGCCGGATAATCTTGATTGGTCGTTTGTAAATCGGCGGCGACCGTATTCGGTAAAGGCGTTAGCCTTTGATCTTTTTCCATACTGCTTCTAAAAATCTTTTCCTAAATTCAAGCTGAATTTTACGCAGGGCGAATCTGTTTTTATATCATATTCAGCCGATTTTTTCACTTGATTTTATGAAAAACATACTATTTTTTCGATACTTTAGCAAAAAATCGGCATCAAAACATTAACACTTTTGGTTCATCACGAAAGCAAATGTTATATTTTTTCTTTACGCAAATTTATACATTTTACCCTTTAATAAACATATATGATAGGAATTTCCGAAAAAGAGTTATCTAATTACGATTTTGACCTCGGCGTGGTCGGTTTTAAGTATTCCGATCTGTTCGATGCCGTAAAACTCAAAGAATTAGCAGAAAAATTTTACGACGAAGTAAAACAAGAAAATCCGCTCGTCGGCGATGCTTTGACAAAATATATCGAAGCGAAAGGCGAAGGTTTTGAAAAACGCGTCGAATCGAACATTTTGACCGATTCCGCGCCGTATTTATCGAAGTTTGTCGCGAAAATGTTCGGCATCAATAAAGAACGCGAACAGCTTGAAAAAGAAATAACCGAACAAAATCCGATCTGGAAATACAAATTTTTTGTCCAACGCCGCGCGATCAAAAAATATCCGGCTGACAAAATCGCCGAATTGAACGAGAACGAATTGACGCAGGCGATCAAAGAATTAGGCTTTGCATCGTTTGACGAAACGCTGATCTACGACGAAGAATTAGCGGTTTCTTATGTCGTTGACAAACTCGTGCAGGCTGAAGAAGTTTTGGCGAAAAATCAGGAAATCACGGCTGAAATTCAGGAAATTATTAATAAAATTTCCTCGGCTTACGACAAATTGAAAGACAAAACTTTCGGCAAGTTGTTTGAAAAATTCGTGATCGAAACCGAAGGCATCGGCGACATCGTGCAGATCAAAGCCGCGCTTTCGATTTTTGAAGCTTGGTCGGCGATTCAGTTTCACGGTCGCAAAAAGAAATGGTATTCGTTCAAAATTCCGCATCCGCTCGATTATCAAAATCTCGTGCATTTGATTCATCCCGAACCGAAATTGCACAACATTATGCGCGGAAAAACGGAAGCAATGCGCCGCCGCGACGGTTTTAAATTGACCGACGACCGAGGAACTTTGCGCGATTCGCTTTTTGAAACCGATTATTGTTTGATCTGCCACGAACGCGATAAAGATTCGTGTTCGACAGGTTTGCGCGAAAAAGACGGAAGCCCGAAACGAAATCCTTTGGGAATCAAAACGGAAGGCTGTCCGCTCGACGAGAAGATTTCCGAAATGCATCTGCTAAAGCGCAACGGCGATTCGATCGGCAGTCTCGCGCTCGTCACGATCGACAATCCGATGTGCGCCGGAACAGGTCATCGCATCTGCAACGATTGTATGAAAGGCTGTATTTTCCAGAAACAAGAGCCGGTCAATATTCCGCTTGCCGAAACTGCGACTCTGACCGACGTTCTCGGTTTGCCTTACGGTTTCGAGATTTACAATCTCTTGACGCGCTGGAATCCGCTCAATGCAAAACGCCCGTATCAATTGCCGTATAACGGCAAAAACGTACTCGTCGTCGGACTCGGACCCGCAGGCTACACGCTTTCACATTATCTTTTGAACGAAGGTTTCGGCGTGATCGGTGTTGACGGCTTGAAAATCGAGCCTTTACCGAACGAATGGACGGGAAATTTAGGCAAAACTTATCCGAAACCGATCAAAGACATTTCGGAAATTACCGACGATTTGGACGAACGAATTTTGTCGGGCTTCGGCGGCGTTTCCGAATATGGAATCACGGTTCGTTGGGACAAGAATTTCTTGACGATGATGCAATTGATGTTGTTCCGCAGAAAGCGTTTTCGCGCTTACGGCGGCGTTCGTTTCGGCGGCACTTTTACGATCGAAGATGCTTGGGAATACGGTTTCGATCACATCGCAATTGCAACGGGAGCAGGTCGTCCGACGATCGTGCCGATGAAAAACAATCTGATTCGCGGAATCCGTCAAGCAAGCGATTTTCTGATGGCTTTGCAATTGACGGGCGCGTTCAAAAAAGACACGCTTTCTAATCTGCAAGTTCGTCTTCCGGCACTTGTGATCGGCGGCGGTTTGACGGGAATCGATACGGCAACCGAGATTTTCGCTTATTATCCGGTTCAGGTCGAAAAAATGCTCGAAACTTTTGAGGCGATTTGTGAAGATCGCGGCGAAGAAGCGGCTTGGGCGGTGTTTGACGAAGAAGAAAAGAAAGTTTTCGGCGAATTTCTCGTTCACGGCAAAGCGATCCGCGAAGAAAGAAAACGCGCTTCGGAAGCAGGTGAACAGCCCGATTTCGTTCCGCTTATTCAATCTTGGGGCGGCGTTTCGCTCGTTTACCGCAAGCGTTTGCAGGATTCGCC
>DAITPE010000096.1:0-12776 GCA_036833775.1 Pyrinomonadaceae bacterium
TCTGCCTGCGAAATAAACGAAAGTAACGAAAATTGTTAATTATAAATATCTAACAATCGTGCTTTTTTCGTATTTAATCAATTCCCTTTTTTCGTTCTTTTCGTTTTTTTCGCAGGCAAATCATTTTCTGCTCAAACCGTGTAATATCAATTCAAAATGCGTCTGAAACAGCGATTCGATGTCCAGTTTTTTGTCCGTATGAGGTTCGAGGGAATGTTTCCAAAGCATCGAAAAAATCGCGGGCGCGATCACGCATTTGACGGCGTTTTCAACATTTACTTCACGAAATTCGCCGCGTTCGATACCGCGCCGCAAAACTCCGCCAAGCAGACGAAAACCGCGCTGAATCACTTCTTCCAAATAAAAACGGCTGATCTCGGGAAAATTTTTCCCTTCCGATAAAATCAGTTTCGGAACCGCGCCGATTTGCGTCGTCAAGAAAACGTGCGCCCAAAATTTGAACATTCTTTCCAAAATTTCCGCCGAAGAATGTTCGCCGTCCGCCGCAATTTCTTCGACGCGCGCGATATTTTTCACGACTTCTTCGCGTACGACGGATTTAAAGATGTCTTCTTTGCTTTGAAAATAGAGATATAAAGTTCCCTTCGTCACGCCCGCACGCGCGGCGATGTCGTCAAGGCGGGTCGCCGCAAATCCTTTTTCCGCAAAGCATTCAAGCGCGGATTTGAGAATCTCATTCGGGCGCGCTTCTTTGCGTCTTTGCCAGCGTGTTTCGGTTTCTTTTTGTTTGGCTTTCATCAGAAAAGTAAATAACTGACCGGATAGTAAGTTATTTTCAAAATTTTCGCAAATTTTTCACTATAAATTCAGGTTAAATTTCGTATTTTTATTTCTAATTTTTCTTGAAAAGCGTTCGTTTGTGATAATCTGAAATTTCAAAGTTATGCTGAATTCAATCACTTATTCATTGCCTGAAGATTTGGAAACTGCCGTTCAATTGGAGTTTTTCAAGTGGAAAAAAGAGGAAAAAATCGCCCGCGTTTGGCAGAAAGATGCAAGCGTGTGGACGAACGACGACGAAGCGAAATGGCTCGGCTGGCTCGATTCGGTCGCGGCGGAACTCGAAAAAGTCGATGATTACAAAGCTTTTGCGGAAGACGCAAAACAATTTGAATCGGTCGTTTTGCTCGGAATGGGCGGCAGTTCTTTGTGTCCCGAAGTGCTTTCGATCACGTTCGGCAAACGGCAGTTTCACATTCTCGATTCGACCGTTCCGGCGCAGGTCAAAGCCGTCGAAGAAAAAGTCAATCTGGCAAAAACGCTTTTCATCGTCGCTTCGAAATCGGGTTCGACGCTCGAACCTAATTGTTTCAAACAGTATTTTTACGAACGCGTTTCAGAAACCGTCGGGAAAGAAAACGCCGGAAAACATTTTGTGGCAATCACCGATCCGGGTTCAAAAATGCAAAAAGTAGCCGAACGCGATAATTTTCGCAAAATCTTTTTCGGAAATCCCGAAATCGGCGGCAGATTTTCCGCACTTTCGCCTTTCGGAATGGCGGCTGGCGCGGCGATGGGATTGGACACGCAAGATTTTTTAAACCGCGCAAACGAAATGGTCGCGGCTTGTAAAGAAGAAAATCCGCAGGAAAATCCGGGCGCGCTGCTCGGAATAATTTTAGGAACGGCGCATAAAAACGGACGCGATAAACTGACGATCTACACCTCGCCCGACATTTACGATGTCGGCGCGTGGCTCGAACAATTGATCGCGGAATCGACCGGAAAAAACGGCGTTTCGATCATTCCGGTTGACCGCGAACCGCTTCTTTCACCCGAAAACTACGGCGATGACAGTGTTTTTGTTTACTTGAAAACGGCGGAAACGGAAAACGCCGAATTTGAAAACGACTTGGCAGAACTCGCAGAAAATGCACAGCCTGTCATTCACATTTCTTTAATGGAAAAAGCGAATCTCGGACAGGAATTTTTCCGTTGGGAATTTGCAACGGCGGTCGCGGGCGCGATCATGGAAATAAATCCGTTCAATCAGCCCGACGTTGAATCCGCCAAGATTGAAGCGCGAAAATTGACCGAAGAATACGAACAAACAGGCGAATTGCCCGACGAAACGCCGTTTTTCGAAGCCGATGGAATCGAACTTTTTACGAGCGAAGAATATGCCGACGAATTATTGGACGCAGTTGACGAAAAATCGCTTGCGAATCTGCTCGAAGCACATTTGTTAAACCTTGAAAATAACGATTATTTCGCACTTCTGGCGTATATCGAAATGAACGCGGAAACTGAGGAAATGCTCCAAAAAATTCGTGTCAAAGTCTTGGAAAGAGAACAAGTTGCGACTTGTTTGGGATTCGGTCCGCGCTTTCTGCATTCGACCGGACAGGCTTACAAAGGCGGCGCGAACAACGGCGTTTTTCTGCAAATCACGGCTGATGATCCGTTCGATTTTGAAGTTCCCGAACAAAAGTTCACATTCGGCGTGGTCAAAACGGCACAGGCGCGCGGCGATTTTCAGGTTTTGATCGATCGCGGCAGACGCGCTTTGCGTGTTCATTTCGCCACGAACGTGAAAGACGGTTTGGAAAAACTTTTGAAATTGATCTGATTTTTTTAACGCAAAGGCGCAAAGAGGCAAGGACGCAAAGTTTTTAAAGATTTGGCTGAATCTCGAATGAAAGACTTCGAGATTCAGCCATTTATTACTTTGCGTCTCTGTAACTTCGCGCCTTTGCGTTAAATTCCCCAAAAATAAGGCGGAGTGAAGTCCGCCTTTTCCAACTTTAGTTTTTTTACCCAAAACTAACTAAACGTCCGAATAACTTCGGAAATATTTTCATCTACGCGATGCCAGATGTTGGCGATATGTTCTTCCGAAAGTCCGAGTTTCATCACGGATTCGGAAAATTCCAATTTGCTTGCATCTTCGAGCCTGACACCGTAGCCGTTGACGTTTGCCATCATATCGGAAACATCGACGATATGCGCGACGAGCATTGCTTGATCGGATTGCGAAGGATTGTGGTGATGCAGAATCGTGTAGCAAACTTCGTCCGGCAATCCCCAACGACGCGCGACGAGCGAACCGACTTCGGCGTGATTGAATCCGAAAAGCTGCGTTTCGTTGTTCAAAAGTTCACTTTCTCCGCAATCGACCGCGATCGCTGTATAGCCTTCGAGGTCATTACTGAGCAAAATAATTTTTCCCAGATCGTGAAGCAAACCGCATGTAAATGCTTCTTCCGTTCCGCGCATTCCGAGCGTTTGGCTGACTTCGCGTGCGATCATCGCAACTGCCAATGAATGTTCCCAAATCTTTTGCGCGATCGGCGAATTACGGATTTCTTTTGAAAATGTCGCCGAAGCCAAACCCATCAAAACGATGTCGTAGATCGCCTTCGTGCCGACCGTATCGATCGCCGTCTGCACCGAAGTCACGTTTCTTTCAAGGGAATAGATCGGTGAATTGGCAAGGCGCAAAATTCGCGCGACGAGAATCGGTTCGTAATTGATCGCTTCGGTGATTTTGCGCGTCGAAGCGTTGTAATCGCGCAGTAAATTTGAAATACGCATCAAGCTTCCGGGTGATGGCGGAAGTTTCGTTTCAACCAAAGTTTCGATGTTGATTCGCGGTTTAAATGGAACGGCAATCGCGTCGTAATGTTCTGTATGCGGTATCATAAATTCTGTATCTGTAAAATTTCGCCGAAATATTTTGTTAAGACGAAAGAGTCTCTTCAAACATTTCGGCAAAATGCGGTGAAAACTTTAGCTGATTTTTTGAAAAATCCAGTAAATAATCAGATCACCTTTGTTTTTATATTTTTCAGCCTAAAAACTTACTTTCCTCTTTCATCAAAATCCACTTTAACAACTTTTAATTTTCACAAATTACTATTTTGTCCGCTTCTATTCAACTGCATAGTTATATGGGTAAATTTACATATTTAAATGTGAAAATTTTCACAGTTTCGATTTTTCGGCTTGATTTTCATTTTCAATATCAAACTAAAGCCTTGTAATTACAGTCATTTAAATAATTCATAAAAATAATGTTGTGGTCTTAAGATTGCATTAATTGTGTTTATTAACGAACACGGGATTTCGAATTTGATGGAGGTTTTATGAAACTCTTGAAACAAATTATTGCGATCTCTTGGCTTTTTATGACGGCAATTTTGGTCACAACGCAAAGTTTAACTCCGAAAGTCGTTGCAGAAACAGACGGCAAGGAACTTTACAAACAAAATTGCAAAGTTTGCCACGAAAAAGATTCGCCGAATGGTGAATATACGCCGATGAGCTTGACGCAAGATCAATGGAAATCATTTTTTAAAAATAAATTTGAAGCAAAACACAAAGACGTGGTTTTGGAAAAGGAAAAGAAAAAATTACTCGAGTTTTTAACGAAACAACAGGTTGAAAAAATCCAGAAATTCTGCGTTGATCACGCCGCAGATTCAGAACAACCGCAAACTTGCAGTGAATAGATTTTCACGGCAAAGAGACATTTAATAAATAAACTAAATGCCTCAATTTGGAGGACTTATGCATAAGATTTTATATACGATTTGCATTGCAAGCGTCCTTATCCTTTCAGCATCTTTCGGCTTGGCGCAAACTCCGAATCCATCCCCGGAACAGACCAATCAGGAAGAATTAAAAAGCGAAATTGAAAAGCTGAAACAAATGGTTAAGGCGTTAGAAGACAGGCTGAATGCGCAAGACAGCAAAAAGCCCGAACAGACAACCGCAGTACAAACCGAAGAGAAAAAACAGACTGAAGAAAAAATTAAAGAACTGGATCGCCGCGTGACGAAAAACGAACGCGACGGCGCACTTCAGCGCGTCAGATTCGGCGGCGATTACCGTTTCGAAGCACATTCGATCAAAGCAACTTTACCTGCCCGCTACGACGGAATGAAGTTGCAGAATCTGCTCGTCAAAAGTATGTTTGCGATGAACATTCTCGGTCGCCCGCCGATGAGCGTTAATGAAATAAATCAAACGGTTGCAGGCAATTACAGCAACTATCAATATTTCACGTCGAATCTTACTTTCAACCAATTAAAACAGGCGATGGCAAGTTTTCCGGCGCAAATGCAGCAGCAGTTGATGGGAATGCTTTTGCCTGAAACTTTCGTGCCGGAAACTAAAGCAAATAACGACATTCTTTACACAAACCGTTTTCGTCTGCGTCTGGATACGGACGTGACGGAAAATATGCATTTCAGCGCACGGCTGAGTATGTATAAGACTTTCGGCGATTCGACCGGCGTGCAGGTTTTCAACGGTCAGCCGACTTCATTCAATATTGACGGAACGACCGCCGGCGTGCCGAATTCAGACCAGCTTCGTGTCGAACGCGCATATTTTTCGTGGAACAAGATCGGCGGTTCGAAGTTTTTCCTTTCGATCGGTCGCCGACCTTCGACGAGCGGACCGCCGCTCCAATATCGTGAAGACGAACCGCGCGGCGGAACGCCTTCGGGCGCGTTGATCGATTATCAATTCGACGGCATCACGTTCGGCTACAACCTGACCGATAAAACGATTTTCAGAATCTGCTACGGTTTGGGCTATGAATCGGGCTTCGGCAACGGCGAATTGTTAAAAATGCCGCAAGACCGCTTGAAAGACGTTCATTTTCTCGGCGGCAACGTCGATATTTGGAGTACTGAAAACACGCTCGTGCAGGCGACGATCGCGCGCGCTTTCGACGTGACCGATGGCTTTAACGGCTTGGTCGTTCTGCCGAATAATCCTTTGACGGGCGAAACGGTTGCGGCTCCGGTCGTGATGCGTTTTACGCCTTCGAGCAATCTCGGTTCGATCAATTTAGCCGGATTGAACGTTTCGCATAAATTCAAACATCTTGATCTTTTTGCCAGCGCAAACTACGTCGGCTTGCGACCGAACGATGTCACGACGCCGTTCGGCGGAATGATGTCCGATCCGTTTGAAACGCCGCAAAAACGCGACGGCGGAATGATCTATCTCGGCGTTCGTTACGGTTTCGGTGCGGATGAAAAGACGAAAATGGGTTTCGAATTCAATCACGGAACGAAATATTGGTTCAACTTTGCGCAGGCTGAAGACGACATCATCGCGCCGAAAACGAACACGCGCGGCGAAGTTTATGAAACATATCTGACGCATCGCATTACCAATCGTTTTATCCTGAAAGGTAATTATATTTATTACAATTACCGCTATTCGGGCTCGGGCTGGCACATCGGTGCGCCGAAGGAATTGACCGGAACGCCGATACTCGGTTTCCCGACCTACAAAAACGCACACGTTCTGTCGCTCAGCACGATCGTGCGCTTTTAAGCGAGGTAATTTATGAACAAGTATCGTCTAATTGCCATTTTTCTTTTTCTTGCCGTCAGCGTCGGATTCGTTTTGACGCGATCGCAGGCGCAGGAAACGAAATATTCGCATTCAGAATATTTTGAACATTACGAAGGCACGAAAACTTGTCTGCAATGTCACGAAAAACAAGCGCAGAGTTTTTTCCATTCACAGCATTATCAATGGAAAGGCGATGCGCCGAAGATCGTTAATTCAAACAAGCAAAAGTTAGGAAAGATCAATACTTTCAACGATTTCTGCACGAGTCCGACGGGAAACTGGATCGGTTTCGTGAAAAATTCGCGCGGCGACGTAATCAGTCGCGGCTGTTCGGCTTGTCACGCCGGAAACGGTTTACAGCCGTCCGAAACGATGAGCCAACAGCAGCTTGAAAATATCGATTGTCTGATGTGCCACGCGAGCGGTTACCGCCGCGATCTTTATCAAAATGAAAAAGGAGATTATCTTTGGAAACCGATTCTTTGGAAAAATCAAGAAGGTTTGGATTCGGTTTCAAAACGTATTTCGTCGCCGACCAGAGCAATGTGCCTGCGTTGTCACAGCGCATCGGGCGGCGGAGCGAACTACAAACGCGGCGACATTGAATATATTCTTGCCGATCCTGAACGCGATTACGACGTTCATATGGCGACGAACGGCAAAAATATGCAATGCGTTGCGTGTCACGCAGGCGAAGATCACAGAGTCGTCGGACGCGGAACCGATCTAGCGGGAAGCGATTCGCCGAACAAAACTCTGAGTTGTTCTTCGTCCGAATGTCATTCGCAAACCATTCATAAAAATCCGATTCTCAACAAACACACGGCAAATGTAAACTGCACGGTTTGTCATATTCCGAAGTTTGCGCGAACGGATGCAACCGATATGGTGCGCGATTGGTCGAAACCTTTTTACGACAAGGAAGCCGATAAATACACGGCGACCATTACTTTGCAGAAAGACGTCACGCCGGTTTACGCGTGGTTCAACGGCTACACGAAAGCGCAATTGGCGGGCGAACCTGCCAACATTTTGCCCGACGGTTCAGCCGGAATTATGATCCCGCAAGGCTCGCGCGACGATCCGAACGCAAAAATCTATGCTTTCAAACTGCATAAAGGAAAACTTCCGCTTCTCGCCGAAAAGAATTGGCTGATCCCGATCACGGTCGAGCATTTTTTCTCGAACGGACAGATCGATCCGGCGGTTCAAAGTGCGGCGAAGGAAGTTTACAACATTCCGAACGCCAAATATTCGTGGATCGACACGACGCGTTATATGGGAATTTTCCACGGCGTTCAGCCGAAAACGCAGGTGTTGAAATGTATGAATTGTCACGGAAAGACGGGCATTATGGATTGGAAAGCTCTCGGCTACAAAGACAACCCGATGACCGTCAAACCGCCTCCAAGAAAACTTGCAAAATAGTTTATTTTATTGCCAAAAAAAGAAAAGCGGTTACAGATTCTGTAACCGCTTTTCCCTATTTTTCACTGCCGATTAAACACCCATTTTTTCAAATTCGTCCGCTTCTTCTTCCTCGACTAAATAAGGCGTGGCAGTCGGTTTGTCTAAATCTTCCTGCAAAACTTTCGCAATGACCGGAAGACTCAAACTACGCGTTTTCGCAATATTCGGAACGGGTTTTCCGGCGGCGTAAACCGCGTGGCGACCGTGTTCTTTATACCATTCCGCCAAAGATGCGGTTTTGTGCATTTCCTCGATGATCTGCCGCCAACCGACGCCCGTGTTATAAGCGCAGAATGAAATTTCGCCTTCCTGCGTTCCGTATGGAATCACGCACATTTCGGTGCGGCGGAAATCGTAGGTAAAAAGGTCTTGAAACCACATTCCCTCGACGCACAAAACGCGCCAAACGTCTTCTTCGGTGCGCGTCTGCATTCGGTCGTTTCTGTCCGAATTCGAATTTGCCGACGACGGTTTGAAAAGATTCAGAATCTGCGAGATCGGGAAACCTTCGGGCGCGTTTTCGGCGTTGTAATTTCGCATAATCGCCATTCCGAGTTGCGCCATTGTCAGTTTTTTGCCGCGCGCCGTGTCCGTGATCGTCGCCACGTCCTGCATAAATTGTTCGTAATTGAAAAACTCGAACAGCGAACGCATTTCGTTCGTCTTTTTGTTGACAACGACGAGCGTGAAAATTCCGCAATTCGGATGACAATTACACGACGACCAGCCCCACGGAGCGTCCGCGCCTTGGAGCATATCCATCACGGAAGTAAACGCGGAATAAGAACTTAAAGGAAACCAATCGCGCAACGGTTCGAGCGCGAGTTTGTCGTCTAATTGATCTTTCAGATCGTGCGTCATTCCCGCCAAAGTATATCTTTGCTGTTTTCTGTCCGCGTCCGAAACGTCTTCGTCGCGTCCGGTAAACGAAACGGGCTGAAATGCAATTGTCTGAACTTTGTCGATATTTTCCGCCGCAAATTTGACGATCTCGCCAATTGCGTCATTGTTAATTGTATTAACGATCGTCGTCACCAAAGTAACTTTTATTCCGACCGACGCGAGATTTTCGATCGCTTTCAGTTTCACGTCGAACAAATTTCCGACACCGCGATGTTTATTTTTTTCTTCCGAAACGCCGTCGAATTGAAGGTAAACGCCGTGTTGTCCGGCTTCTTTCGCGGCTTTGCAAAATTCGATGTCTTCGGCGTAGCGAATTCCGTTCGTCGCGGCTAAAATGCGGTAGAATCCGATCTTTCTCGCATACGCGACCGATTCGAGAAAATGCGGCGAAAGTGTCGGTTCGCCGCCCGAAAACAGAATAATGATTTGTCTGCGCGGTTTGAATGAAACGGCATTGTCTAAAATGATTTTCGTGTCTTCAAACGTCGGTTCGTGGACGTAGCCGACCTGATTTGCGTCCATAAAACACGGATTGCACATCATATTGCAGCGGTTCGTCAGATCGACGGTCAAAACCGCGCCGCGACCGAATTTAATGTCCGAAGTTCCGTGATGATGAACGTGTTTATCTTCCGCCGATTTGAAATCGCGTCCGAAAAACAAACTTTCGATGCGTTCGAGAAACTTCGCGTCCGTCGCCAGAACGTCTTCAAATTCACCGTGCGTCGGGCAGGTTTTACGCATTAAAACTTGTCCGTTTTCTTCCAGAATCTGCGCTTTGATCTCGCCCGGATGCGAATTCATCAGTATTTCGAGCGGAATTTCGCCCGTCGTCACGCCTTCGCGCACTTGTTTGACGCATTTCGGACAAAGTGAATCCGTTTCGCGCGGAAAACCGAGCGGCGGCGCGGTTCGCTCATAACTTTTCAAGAGCGGTTCTGCCGCCCAATTCGGTTGGATCGATTTGCCTTCGGGCAATGTTTTGTTGACGGCTTGAAACGCTTTCCAACCGATGTCGGCAAGCTTCGATGCCGCTTTTGAACTCTTTTTCCCTTTTCCGCCGCCTTCGCCGCGTCTGAAATTATCGCTAAACATAATATTACTCGCTTTTTTTGAATGCTAAATTATGTAAAGGCTAACAAAAAAAAGTGCAAATTGTCCAACTTTTTCGTTCTCTTTATAGCTTTTAAAGGCAAAAGAAAGCCGGACAAACCGCTTATCGAAAAACCGGCTGGCGTATAAATATTCAAATGAATGAGTTTATGGAAAATAAAATCTGCGAAGTCCACAAGATCGCGCTTATCAATAAAAAAGTTCCGATTCGCTACGGATTATACGATCCCGAACCGGAACTCGATGAAGCCAAACGCATTCTTTTCCCGAACGCGCACACTTATATCAGCGGCGGCTGTGAGATTCAGGACGAATATCAAGCCGAGATAAAGGTTTGCAATGAGTGTCTGAAAGATGAAGCCGAATGGCGCATTTTAACCAAATAATTTCTTTTTAAAATACGAAAACTCTTCGGAAAAACTTTGAAACCGACAACTAAAAAACGGTGTATTGATCGGGAAACGTCTTTTGCTGTCTGCTCCGGTTTCGAGTTTTTCCGAAGAGTTAAGCTGTTATAATTTCTTTAGTTAAACGCCCAGATGATCTCTTCGAGCGGTTCTTGGATCGTGTCCCAAGCCTCGAACATCTGTTCGCGCGTCAAGCCTAAGAAATTGACCGATTCGCAATCGAAGATTTCGCCTTCGTCTGCCAGACGCAAGCCGTAGCCGTTGATGTTCGTGATGAGATCGGCGGCGTTGACGACATTTGCGACCACGGTCGAAGTTTGCGTTTTCGACGGGTGATGATGATGCATAATGACATTGTAGATGCTTTCCGGCAAACCCCATTTATAGGTGACATACGCGCCGACTTCGGTGTGATCGAAACCGTAAATGCGCTGTTCCCATTCAAACATTTCGAGTTCGGTGCGTTTATCCAAAAGCGATTCAAAGCGTTCGCTGTCCGAACGAAGCATCAAAATTTTGCCGATGTCGTGCAGTAATCCGCACAGAAAGGCTTCTTCCGCGCCGCGCAATTGAAGAACGCGGCTGAGTTCACGCGCCAGAATTCCGACTGCGAGCGAATGTTCCCACACAGTTCGCCCCAAAACGGAATCGCGGATTTCCTTGCCGAAGCTGTCGGACATTGCGCCGAGCATCACCATATCGTAAAGAGCTTTCGTGCCGACCGATTCGATCGCGTGCTGAATCGTGGTGACGGCTTTGCGGCGGGCGTAAAAACTGGAATTGGCAAGTTTCAAGATTCTTGCGGCAAGGATCGGATCACAGCCGACCGTATCGGCAAGTTCTTTGGACGAAACATTTATGTCGCGCAGAAGTTCGGTCAAACGGAGGATCGTGCCTTGCAGGGGCGGAATCTTGGTTTTCACCAATCCGTCCATATCCAATCTCGGTTTTAAGAGTAAATCGCGTTTTTCTGTTAAATCTTTTGTCGGGCTAATCATAATTTTCTCGGTATGTATAAAGTTATAGTAAAGTCTCCTCAAGACAACTTTTCGGCATTTTTTAAAAAGTCTTGAGAGTTTTTTAGTTTTTTTAGTTCTCAAAATCTGCCGAAAATTTAATAGCTGCCAAAAAGCACAAGAAACTCAAAATATCTTTTTTGTTATTTTTGCGCCTTTTTGCGGTTGGTTATCTGTCCTATTTTAGAGGCTCAATAAGAACGGCTTTTTTGAACGCGGATCGGGCGAATCAAGCAGATTTAATGGGATTTTTATAAAACATATCCGTGCTAACCCGCCAAATCTGCCCGATCCGCGTTCGGAATTTCAAACAACTTCTTAGAAAAACGCCCGCAAAACTTCGCGCAGTTCCGTGACGACCTTTTCCCAAACCGCGTCGAGTTGGGCGGGTTTGAAATCGAGCGTGAGCATCGAAGCCGAATTCAGAAACTCTTCGCCGTATTCTTTTTTGTGATTTTTGAGATAGGCGAGATTGTCGGCAATATTGATAACGTGCGTCATCAAAAGCGCGTCAAGCGAGGTAGTCGGGTCGTGGTGATAAAGGATCATATTGCAGACCGAATCCGACAGATTCCAACGCCGCGCCGCGAGTGCGCCGACCTGCGCGTGATCGAAACCCAAAACTTCTCTTTCGATGTAGGTCATATCGTTGCTGTCCGATTGATTGAACATTTCCGTAAACAGCGCGGAATCGGCTTTGAATATCAAAATTTTGCCGATGTCGTGCATCAAACCGCACGTAAAAGCTTCGTCAACGCCGCGCAGTTTCATCAAACCGCACAATTCACGTGCGCCGATCGCCACCGCCAATGAATGCAGCCAATTGTCGCGCCCAACGATCGAATTGCGAATCTCGTTCGGGAAAGAATCGGCGATCATTCCCATCACGATCATCTCGTAAATCGCCTTGTTTCCGAGTGCACCGACTGCCGTTGTAAGACTCGTAATTTTCTGCTGAAACGAATAGATCGGCGAATTTGCGAGCCGCAAAATGCGCGAAGCGAGCATCGGATCGCACCCGACCGCATCGGCGATCTTTCTCTGCGAACAGTTGTAATCGAGCAGCAGCGAGGAAATTTTCAAAACGCTTCCCGGCAACGGCGGAAGTTTTGCTTTGACAAGCAATTCCAAATCGAATTTAGCCTTTGCGATCATAGATTATTGAAGAAATGCGGGGCGTTTTTGAAGAATTTGAGCGGCGCACGGACAAAAAGCCTCTTAACCTTTTCGGCGCAAAAGCTGAATACTTTAACGAGAAGGGAGAGAATTCTAAATTCTAAATTCTGCATTCTAAATTAATCTCGAATTAAACTGCGGTTAGTTTTTACGGATGATAATTTAGAATTTAGAATGCAGAATTTAGAATTATCGACTGAAAGCTTTAAGACTTTTTTTACCGCTGTGAACGCATAAGAAAATTCATAATTCGTCATTCATAATTCATAATTAACTTGCAAAAACCAAACTTTGGCTTCATCCGAGATAATTACAAATCATGTGAATCAAGAGTAGAAATAAAACTTTGCGAACT
>DAITPE010000097.1:0-12724 GCA_036833775.1 Pyrinomonadaceae bacterium
AAGAAAAAATATAATAAAGGTTATTTTTTTCATATCTATTTCCGACACGGTAATAAATTAACAAACAAGCGACCGCGCTCGTTAAGATTTTTATCGCAGTAGCCGATAATTTTTCCAATTATCTTTATTTCCGTTTGATCAAAA
Organism: Pyrinomonadaceae bacterium; assembly: GCA_036833775.1. Lineage (GTDB taxonomy): Bacteria > Acidobacteriota > Blastocatellia > Pyrinomonadales > Pyrinomonadaceae > JAJQRF01. The sequence goes on from DAITPE010000097.1 coordinate 145, forward strand.
ACTTCCGGGTCCGAATCAGTCATTGAAGAAGTCAAACAAACAAGACCGGAAATTTTTGAATAAAAGCCAATTTTAACAAACTCTCCGTCGTCGGCAGCCACGACTAAATCACCTTGTTCTATCTTTTCAGAATAACTTCCGATTGCGATCGTGTCCGTCGTCAATCCAATTGCAGCGAAATCATCGTTAATCATTTTCACAGGAAACAGTTTTTGATTTGGATTAATTTGCGGCGGCAGATCAAGTTTAAACGGTTTTGATGGCTCGGCTTTCCGGCTGAATTTGGAAATGATCTCAGTTTCAAATTCTTTTGCGATGGAAATCATCGCTTTGTCTCCGATCGAACTGGAAAAATTTATGGCATCCGCGACGATCAAGAGCGATTCTGACAGTTTTTCCTGATAAAGAGCGGCTTTGGCTTTATTAAAAAGTCAGCAAGGTTGCGGAGTTTTTTTTTCTCTATTTTTTTTCCATTTCTTTTTTGGCATTCAATTGTTGTTCATAAACAAATTTCTGCATATTGTAATCTTCTGGATACTTTTTTTCAGCAAAGGATTTCACATCAGAATCAGGAATCTTTTTCATAAAATTATATGCCTCAGTCTGTTGGTTGAACACAAATTTTTGCATATTGTAATCATTTGGATATGTTTTTTGAGCAAATTTCTTTATGTCTGAATCTTCTTGCTTCTGCATAAAATTATATGCTTCCATTTGTTGATCGAACACAAATTTTTGCATGCTGTAGTCGTCAGGATATTTTTCTTTAGCAAAAGCTTTTAGCTGAGCAGTAATAGATTTATCTTCTGATTTATTACTTACTTCATTTGGCGTGGATGCATCTTTTGGCGCAAGCGGTGTTGCACTGGAAGATTTTACATTTGATGTTGTTATATTCGTATTTGTATTTGCGGCACAACCGAATAAAAACAGACTCAAAAGAAACACCGGAATCAACTTCATATTTTTTTACTCAACTCAATATTCAATTTTGGTAACTTTATGACTTTAAACCCTTTAAATCCAACGGACTTCCTACGGACAATCCAACGGACATCAACAAAATTCCAACGGACATCTTTAAAGTTTAAACACTAAAAGACTTAAATGATTTTTATAGAAATCCTTAAAAATTCCAACGGACATTTCAAAAATCGAAAAAACAAAATCCAACGGACATTTAAACCTAAGTTCTTTAAACTCAACAACCTAATCATTTGAATTTAAAGAACTTAATCACCATGTTTTTGAAGATTTTAAGACAATTGCTTTGATAACTACCAAATCCTCATCGTAAATCAAATCTTCATATTTCGGGTTTGCTGAACGAAGCACTATCTTGCCATCAAACCGATAGAAAAATTTAACTACATTTCCGGTGCAAGGTAATTGAGCGATAACGAGTTTTCCATTTTTGATTTCGCTTCTTTCAAATCTAGTTTGGATGATTAATTCATCACCATCATTTATCCCAACATCTATGAGTGAGTCACCGTTTACGGTCATTGTTGCAATTCCTTTAATTTGTATTTCGTCAGGGTTCGTCCAATATATTTTTTTTCTTCCACGCGAAATAAAATCGACAACTTTTCCTGCGCCGCTTTGTCCAAAATCATCAACAAAAAATGTTTTCGCCTTCTTTATATTTGTGAATATCATCCGACTTTTTTTCTCCTTTCAGTGTTTTTTAATTCCTTATGTGAATTGTCCGTCAATCCATAATCCGTCACCTCAAATTGCTGTAAACTAGCTGTATCTTTTTCTGTTTTTGTTATCTTTTCTGCGCTTATAGTTTTCAATTCGTCTTGGACGATCTCTCGAATTTTTATTTCAAATGATTCATAAAACGACGGCGTTTTGTGCGAATATTTATCAAGATGCTCACGTAACCTAGTTACACCAAAATCATTATTTAGTTGCTTCGCTAAAGCTACTAATGTCTGCACTGAAAGCTTAATGCCTTTTTCAGTATTCAGAATAGTAACGTGCGAAACTCCTATACTACTGCCCATCTCAGCCGCAGAATAACCTTCCTGCTTTCTAGCTAATTCAATTTTTTTGCCTACTTCTCTCGGCAAGCAATCGCCCAAAAATTCATTAATTTTGTAACTCATTTACAATATTAGGTTGACAAAGTAACTCAGTTTCACTATTGTTTAAGTAGCTTACAAAACAAACTTAAATCTGTAAGCAATAAGGAGAAAATTTTACTATGAATCCTTTTGAAATTAAAGTTTTGATGCTTCAAAACGGGTGGACAATCGCGTCGATGGCGCGTGAAATCTGCAAAGAAAGCGATGCAAAAGAATCTTCAATGCAGGTGATGATCTCAGATTTGATTTATCGCCGTCGCTTTTATCCGGGTCTCGCACAAAAACTTAATAACAAATTCGGCATTTTGATCGAACGACCTGAGCAATTCGAGTCTGCTCACACGGTTGTTCAAAAAGCCGCATAACCCAAAATTGTAAAAAAAAGAGCCAAAAAAAATCCATTACAAAATCAAGGAACAAATTGAAATGAGAGCCAAAAAACTAATTGAAAAAAAACGAGAAGAATTTCCGGTGAAAAATTCACCGGTTGCATTAACTTTCGATGCCGAAATTAAACGTATGGCAGTCGAAAAAGGATTGGAAACCGGAAAGGTAATTGAAATTCTGAGCGAAAAAGCCGGAATCGTTGAACGCCATATTTACCACTACCGCGAAGGAAAAACAGACATTCCGGCGATGTTGATTCCGGTCTTTTGCCGCGAATTCGGTTCAAACGCACTTGCGATGTCGATTGTCGCACTTTGCAAAACAGACGAATTTGAAGATGCAGACCTTTTTGACTTGGGACGATTTGCAAGCGGCACGGTGCGAAATTGTTTGCGGTACGGCGACGAGTTCTTAGAAACTTTCGATGACGGCGTGATCGACGGTTTTGAAATAGCAAAACTCAGTCGTTCGAGCGCGAAAATTATCCGTGATGCCCACAGGCTTCTCGAAATTGCACAGAGACATTACGACAATCGGCAGCAAAAATACGCGGCTTAACGGAGGTTCGATGAGAGGAAAAATCGATCATTGGATGATGAAATTGCCCGATTTTATGCCGACCAGTTCGCTCAAACGCGAGGTTTGGGAGATTGAGAAATATCGTGAAGAAATCGAATGGCTGAATCAACAAATCGAGGATGCTGAAAACCGTATTGTCAAACGGATTTTAGCTGAATATACGACCGAAGAAATAAATATCGCAAGAGCAAAATTTGAAAATGCTAAACGATAAAAAAAAACAACTTATAAAAATTCTTTCTACGCGAGGTGCTTCAAATGTGGCTCAGTTTTGAGGAAATAGAAGCACTCGGCGTATCAGAGCGTCACGTTCGGAGACTCGTCAAAGTCGCCGAATGGAAATCGCGTGATACGGGTTTACGCGGACGAAATGGGAAGCCGATTCGAGAAATTTTATTAGAGTCACTTCCCCACGAACTGCAATTGAAATGGATTCAGATGAATCAGCCGGAAGAAACGCCGGAAAACGAAACGTCTGAAAGGTCTTTGACAGAAGAATCGATCGACATTGAACGGCGATTGACGGAATCGCTTTTGCGCTACAAACCGGACGTGCGCGAGGCATTCAGAAACGAAGCAGTCAGGCTTCAGGATATTGTCAATCGCTATTCAACGATCAATCCGAAGCGTGAAAAACGCGACGGCAAACACGAATTTGTGTCAGCGGTTTGGCAATTGTGTCGGGAGGCAGTTTGTTCCGATCCGATTGTCCTTTCAGTTGAACCTAAGCGAGGGAAACCTGTTTCCCCATTTACACTCGACGGATGGTGGCGGAGTTCGCAATCTGAAGGTTTGTGTGCATTTTTACGCAAGCCGACAGCCGCTACTACACCTTCCGACAACCGCAAGGCACAAATATCCGCCGAAGCCGTCGAGTTTTTAAATTCAAAATGGCGGCAATATCCGTCGCCGAGACATTTGTATAAAGCTTTGCAAAAAGAAGCGAAGAAGAAAAAGTGGGAAATCCCATCTGAAACGTGGCTTCGCCGAAAATACGATGCATTGCCGAAAACAGTGTCGACGCTCGTTTATCAAGGCGAAAAAGCCTACAACTCGCGCTATGCGCCGTTCGTTCCGCGAACTTATACCGATCTCGATGCGCTGCAAGTTTTGTGCGGCGATCACTCCGTCCGGGACGTAACGGTTTTACTACCGAGCGGAGAAATTACCCGTCCATGGTTGACGGTCTGGTATGACTTGCGAACCGGCTTAATTTGGGGTTGGCATCTCGATCTGACACCGTCATCAAACACGATCGGACTGGCGTATGTGAACGGCTGCCAAACATTCGGAGCGCAGCCAATCTATCCTGATGGTAGCGACATTTATTCATATCTTCAGACCGATCAAGGGCGCGATTATCGATCGAAAACGATCACCGGACAAACGCTGACTTTCAAAAAAGCCGCGAAAATCGAAGGCGGACTGAATGCCCTTTGTTCGCAACGCAAGATCGGATTTATCGAAGAAATGGGCTTGAAACATTTGATGGCGCGTGGCTACAACGCGAAAGAAAAAGCCGTCGAACGTGTTTTCCGCGACATTTCAGATTGGGAACAGAACTGTTTTCAAGATGAATACGTCGGACGCGATGCCAAAAACAAGCCGGAACGATGGGTGAAAGCGTGGCACAAACACGATCGTCTTCTGAAAAAATTCAAAGATAATCCCGAATTCGTGCAACAAGAATCACCGTTTATGCGGCTCGAAGATTACAAGGAAAATCTCGCAAATTTCATTCTCGAATTCAACACGACGACGCACACCCGAGCCGTTCTCGGCGGCGCGAAGATCGTGCCGATGCAGGAATATGAACGGCTTTACAAGACGCGTTTCGACATTTCAAACGATGCTCTCGCACTTCTTTTGATGAAAGCTTCGAAACGCAAAATCGGCAAAGACGGCATTCAAATGTTTCAGCAGCATTGGTATTTTCTGCACGAAGCGATGTCGGATTTCAAAGGCGAAGAAGTCGAAATCAGATATACGGACGGCGATTATTCGCGCATCTGGGCAATTCTGCCAAACGGGAAAATTGTCGAAGCTTCGCTTATCACGCCTAGTTCGATCATCAGCCCGAATAAAAAGACGATGGAAGCGATCGCCAAACAAAAAGCGCACGAACGCAAAGTCGTCCGAGATTTCAGATTTATACAGGAATCGAACTGGCGCGGAGAAACTACCGAAGACCGCGTCGCGCAGCTCGTCAACCCGGAGGATTTCGATCACGAGCCGGAGGCGCAAAAGATCGCTGTCAATCAGCCGCGCATTCACAATATGACGCGCTTCGACACGCCGAGATTAACGGCTGTGCCGACCAACAGGATTTCGACAGAAGATGTCGAAAGTGCGGAAATTATTGATATTTTCCGCGAAAACAAACCAACAAAAATTAAGGAGGAATGGGAATAGATGGGATTTATGTTACCCGGCTATGACGATCAATGGGGCGAAAATCCGGTTGAAGTGAGAGTTCCGAAAAAACCGCTTCAACTTACATTGAGCGATGATCTGACCGAAGCAAAGGCAGTCATTAAACAGTTGAATTCGGCTTTACACGAAGCGACGCAGATTCGCGGAATTTATGCCGCATTAAACGATCCGCTTCTTTTGCAAAGTGAACGGCAGAAATTGAAAAACCGTTATTTGCAGATCGAAGCCAATATCAAAGCAGCGATCGAAACGTCACGCAGATTTTTGAAATGAAACGATTTCGGATTCGACAGCTCGGTCAAAAACGAGCATTACCAAAACCGCGATTCTGTCCGGTCTGCGCCGAAACCAAACCGGCGCGAGAATTCCGGCAATCGAATCGAGACGAACGATTGAACATCGTTTGTTGGGAATGTCGCCGAAAGCCGCGAGCTGAAGCGAATCTTTATCGGAAAAGTTTCAAACGAACTGATAAGCCGTTTCGACAGAAATTTTGGGCATTAAACAAATTGCTCAGAAAAAAAATACGACGAAAGGAGGTGAATGAAAAGATGTCAATACAAATCCAGAAACAGACGAAAGATTACCTGAAGTTTCCCGAAAGAATTGCAGCGATCATCGGCAAAACTTATGCAGTGCGCGGCGACGATTTCAAGCTCGAAGACGACGTTGCATTAACACGGATTCGAGATTTGCTCGAAGAACTCGATGAAACAATTATCGATCGCAATAAAAACAAAAGACTTTCCAGATGATCCGTCGAAAGAAATCTGAAAAGTCCCAAATTTGAAAACTCAAATTAACTCGTCCGGCACAGGTAAAAATTGAACCGACTTTTTCTTTATACCTGTGCCGGAGAAAAAAATCAAGAAAATCGCAAAAAAAGCGGTTACAAAATTGGAGGCAAAATTGTAATGTCAGGAAATGGTCAATTAAAAATCGTCGGCGGCGGATCATCTGTTGGTGATGAAAAGCTTCGTTTGCGTTTTGAAGCATTCATTAAAACACATCCGCATCTGACCACGCTCGTGCTTTCACGAGCAGACTACATCGGAATGTCGCGCACTACGCTCGATGCTTATCTGAACGGCACTTATTTCGTTCCGAAAGAATCAGGCGGACTCGGCGTAAATCCGAAAAACACCCAGATCGAAGCCAAAATCCGCGCTTATCTCGATAAAGCCGAAGGCGTTGTCAAAGACGGCTACACGTCAACATTTCTCGAAACACGCTCTTGGATGCAGTTTCAGCACGCTTGCAAAACTGCGATCGAAGAAAAAGTGATCGTCGTCGTTTACGCCAAACCGGGTGTCGGCAAATCGCGCTGTTTGCAGGAATACAAAACCGAGCGAATGACGACGATGCCGATCGATATTCTTTGCTCGGCAAATGTCACGACGCGCTATTTCGTGCAGAAGATCGCCAGAGCGGTCGGAGTTGACGATCGTGCGCCGACCGCGCAGCTCGAAGACCTCATCGCCGAAAAAATGAAAAAAGGAATTCCTCGTCCGATCTTCGTTGATCAGGCAAATTATCTCAACGAAAAAGCTCTCGGAACTATTTGCTATTTGTGGGAACTGACCAAGATTCCGATCATTCTCATCGGTACGACAGACCTTTACGAATTGTTCACGACTTCACGACTGACCGAAGATGTCAGGGCGCAACTTTCGAGCCGTGTAGCGATGCATTATCCACTAATGGAGCTTTCGATACAGGAAGTGAAAACGATTTGCAAAAGCGCACTCGGACCCAATTCGACAGATGAGGCAGTGGCGAAGATTTTCAACATCACGAACGGCAATCATCGTCACATTAATATGCTCCTTCCGAGACTTAATGCTTCAGCAAAATCAAATGCCGAAGCATTGGAAAAAGGCGAGCTTGCGATGGAAAAACTTGTCGAAAAAGCGGCAAGCAAAATAATGGTTTAGGAGGTTTTATGGCAATTGAAGATTTGGAATTTAACGGTTTGATCACGAAAGACGAATTTCTTCAGGTGGTCAAAATGGTCGGCAACGACGAAGAAGAAGTTGCCAAATTGGTGCGTTGGATCGTCGCGCGGCGAAGCGAAGCGGAAGTCGTAAATTTGATGTTCCAAGGGTTGTTCGAATTTAAGGGTTGGGACGACGATAATCCGCTTCTCGTTCCTATCGATGCCGTGATCGAAGACTTTCTTAATGATCAAACTCCGGCACCGAAGTTCGAGGGAAATTATGTTCAAAGTCTTTGAAAAAATCAGCAGTCTCAATCTGCCGAAAATAACGGCGATCGAGATCATTTGCGGTGACTGCGCGGGAGAGGAAACCCTCCCGCGACGCACCGAACTACGGAGTGACGGTCGGTGTGCTGTCTGCGGCGGTCGCTCTTATGTTCCGGCAGCCAATTTGTGCAAAGCCCTGTCACAGCATATTCAAAATCAAAGAGAAAATAAGGAAGAAAACAACTATGTCAAACAACTTGAAAACACAGAAACAACAGGAAATCTTAACCCATTTATCAACTAATTTCGGCATTGACGAAGCCCGCGTTTTATTCATTAATCCGCGTGACGAAAACGATCCATGGATTCCGGCAGACGAACTCGAATCCATTGCCAGACAGCTTTCAGGATTCAAACAATCGTCTGTTTTGCACGATAAGTTTATCCCGGAAACAAATCAGATCGCATACATTGCGACGGTCGTTGATAAAAACGATGTCACATTCACGCGATCGGGCGTGGCGACGATCGGCGAAAAACCGAACGGCATCGAGATCGAAGCCGATGTTTTGGCAGCCGGTCGCGCATTATCTGCCGCGCTTCGTGCCGCCGGATTTCATCCGTATCGTTCCGGTTCGGTCGTAAACTTCAGCGAAATGAAGGAAGAGATCGAAGCCAAACGAATTATGGAAAGCATTCCGCAAGTCGAACACGAAGCGGTTCAGCGCACGAAAGACCTGCGTCAGATTCACGTATTGGCAGCCGAAAAAGGATTGATCGTGATTCGTGCAGGGGTTAAAGACGATTCGGAATATCGTCGTAAATTACAGGATAAATTTGGAGTCGGGACGGCAGTAATGCTCGATCAAGCGCATCGTGCGCAAGTTATTAATTGGCTGAAAAATTACGACAGTTTTTTGGAAAACGTTCCCGAAGAACTGCGTGAAGATGCTTTAGTCGCTTAGGAAAATTGGAGGCACGATGGACGACAAAACGAAACAATTATCTTTTCCCTTTCACGTTTTCGAGGAAGAAGTTTTGAATCCGATTAACGGTCAGCAAATGTCGCCGGAGGAAACTTTTATCGCTCAAATGATTCTCGACGGCACAAGCGAAAAGCCGATCAAGATGCAGCAGATCATTGACGATTACGTTGATGTTTTCGGCGAGAAACTCTCTGAACGGCAATTGAAGATCATTATCCGTTCGTTTCGTCGTGATCGTGCCTTTCCGATCCTTTCCCGACGCGCTGCGCCTGCCGGTTACTGGTGGTGCCAATCCGTCGCGGAAATGAAGGAATTCGCTCGGCTGTGGCAATCGCAGTATTTCGATGAAATGCGGACGCTTTACGTAATGATGAAGCACAATTTTCCGCAGCTTGCCGGACAGATGCGTTTGCCAAATACAGGAAATTAGGAGGTCAAAATGTCAGAAATTAAGAAAAGTAAAGTCGCGGCTGAAGTCGTTGTTGACGCAACTCCGCAACAAGTGACTTATATGTCGCAGTTCATTCAGCAATGGGAAAACTCGAAAGGTTTAGTTATCGGAACGCTTGCCGAGCGGAATGGAGCTTACATGTTTGGATTCCGCCAAGTTCCGCCCGAACTCGGCGCAGAAATTTTACAGATCGTTAATGATTTTTACGCAAATGGAGGTCAACAAAATGAAACAAACGTATGAAGAAATTCCGCTAAATAGCATTATCACAATCGAAAATTATCGGAAAACATTTAACGATAAATCGCTCGATGAACTTGCGAAAAGCATCCTCGCTAACGGAGTTGTTGAGCCGATTTTGGTGCGGCGCAATGGCGTAGGATTTGATCTGATTGCCGGAGAGCGCAGAGTGCGAGGTTCGTTGATTGCAGGAATGGTGAAAATTCCTGCGATCATCAAAGAAAACGTTTCTGACGGTGATTTTCTCAAAATTCAATTACTCGAAAATATCCAACGCGAAAATGTGCCGTATATGGAAGAAGCTCGCGGGCTTCGTCGTCTTCGTGCGGAGTGCGATTTAGATATTTCGGAAATGTCGAAAATTTTAGGAAAGTCCGACGCGACGATCTATAACTTGTTGCTGTTGACCAAAATGTCGAAAGAAGCGCAGGATGCCGCAAATAAAGGTGAATTAGGAAAGATGGTCGCGGTTCGCATTGCACGTTTGCCGAATCACGATTTGCAGGATCAAGCGGCAAAAGACTTGCGGAGAAAAAATAGAGATAAATTGGTCAGCGACAGATTTGCGCGAAATTATTTTCAAGAAAACTTCGGCGAACGACAAGTGCGAATGCCGAAAAAAACGAAGATTCAAAAGTCGTTCGGAAACGATTATCAAGCAAATTGGAAAAAATATTTGGTCAGATTTTCAGTTGAACAATTTGAATACTTTAAATCAATCGTAAAAGGTCGGACGGAAACAGGTGTTTTAGCCGAAGCCGTTGAGGTCGTAATGCGAGGTGAATCCAATGGCAACAGCTAGAAAATTCGCAGTCGCAAACAAACCGATGTCACCGGATTCGCGCAAACGTGCGATCGCTGCGATTCAAATTATGTGGCAGCAAATGCGCCCGGACCTGCACGGAGATCGTGACGGTTTGCGCGAGGAACGATTGATTTGGATTTCATCTTTTCTCGATCTGAAAAAACCGATCACGTCTGTCACAAAATTATCCGACGGTCAGATCGGAGTACTTCTCGAAGAAATGAAACGTCTGACCGGAAACGCCAAACCGAAATCGGGCGGCGACGTTCGGTTCGCTCGACCGCGTCCGGCTCTCGCTTCCCCATCGGGCGCGAAGATTATCCACCTAGCTACTGAAGAGCAGGAATTTACGGCACAAAAGATTTTCGATTTTCTCGGTTGGAACGTCGTGAAAAAGGAACAATTTCTGATGGAAAGATTCAAATGTCCGAACGTGCGAATGCTGAGATATGAAAAAGCTCATTCATTAATGATGATCCTGCTCAACATCGCGGCTCATGCTGATTTGAAATCAAAAGGCAGAAAAACCGGACGAGCCGAAACTGCAAAACATATCAAGGTGATCAAACGCCAATTAAAAATAGGAGACTGAGATGAATTCAAAATTAATAGTATTCGGCTCGATTCCTTGTGCAGTTTGTGGAGTGATGATTTCACAAACAGATTTCGATAATCAGGCAGCTATCGGAATGGGAACAAATCCGGTGATTATGATCGTCGCCGCGCATTTATTTCATTTCTACTCGAAGAAAAAAAAGGGATTCGTCCAAACGAATAATTTTCAATTGAATCAGGCTAAATTGGCATTCGCAATGGCTGAAAGAAATGGGATTAATGATGATCCGAAAAAGCGAAGTTATGCCTTAAATCAAATTATCGAAATGGCAAAAAAGCAAGGTCAATCGGACTTAATTGAAGTCTGCCGATGCAGTCATCCTGAAAGTGATCATTTTAACGCCGGTGAAAGAAATTTTTGTGCAGGCGGAAAATTAACGGATAACGATGAAATATCTTGCAAATGTGAAGGCTTCGAATTTGGATCGCTGCAAGATTCAAGATTACGGAGGTCATTGATTTAATGATCATCTACGACATCGAAATTCAAAAATTAATCCCGGACAAAAACAAAGAACCGTTGTCGGACTTCGAATACTGCAAAGGATGGGACGATCATTTCGGAATGGGTTTGGCTTGCGCCGTCACGTTCGATACGGCTCGGCAGGAATTCAGGATTTTTGACGAGTTTATGATTGACGATCTGAAGAAAACTTTGCTTCGGACGGACGTGGTGATCGGCTTTAACTGCGTCCGTTTCGACAATAAAATTCTCGGCGCTTATGAGATCGAGATTCCGACGAATAAATGCTACGACCTTTTGATCGAGATCGCGAAGGCTGCCGGAACGCCGAATGATTTCAAAGGACTCGGCTTGAACGCGATCTGCAAAGCCAATTTCGGTATTGAGAAAACCGGCGACGGCGCAGATGCTCCGATCTTGTATCAGCGCGGTCGTATCGGCGAGCTGCACGATTATTGTATGGCTGACGTGCGTCTGACATTCCGCATTCTGCAAAAAATCTTCGAATGCGGTCATATTATCAACCCGCGAACCGGCAAATGGATTCGCGTTCCGAGACCAAGATAAAAATATGGAAAAACAAGAAAAACCCGAAACGATGCCGATGATTCACTGGATTTTATGCAATATTTTTGCGCTGAATTTTGCCCAACAGCAAGGTTGGTTTACCGAAGTTCAACATTACAAAGATATTCCCGAAGACGATTACGGCTACGACACTTTTCAGCAAGGCTTAAACGTCGCCGTAGTTTCCTACAATTTTTGGACAAAGAACTTAATTCTAAAACGTGAAGACGATGGAATCAGAAGAACTAAGAAAACGCTTAAAAAAAATCGACAAGGAAGTTCTAATTAATACACTTGTCACATTCAGTGAACTTTCAGTTTTCCAATGGAGCGAACAGACGTTAGATGATCTGTTCGAAATTTCTAAGACTTATTCACAAACTCGCAAATTAAATCGGTTTATGAAGAAACTCGATAACGCAAAAACTGAACTGAAGGAATTAGATATTAGGAGGAAAAACCGTGCAAGCAGACGAACTAAGAAAATACGATAAAGAAACTTTAGTCCAATATATCGTCCAGAATCTTATTCCTTCCGGTCTTAAATTTGAGCTTGATCGCATTCAGCATCGGTTGAAGTTTGATCCTTTGTCAGCTGAATCGGCGGCAATTCTCGAAGAAATGAAAAAAATTCAAAATCCGAAAACTCTCGAAGGTATGAACAAATGGAATGAGCTTTGGAAGCGTTATCAAAACATTCAGAAAAAAATCGACAAATTATTAGAAATTCAATTGGGAGAAAAATTATAAAGTGTGAA
>DAITPE010000098.1:0-12620 GCA_036833775.1 Pyrinomonadaceae bacterium
GATGCCCACCCACGCCGAGTACATCGCCCAGAATTGCCGCGCACACCCGTTGTAGCGGCTTCGCGTCGCGAACGGCGCGCCATCGCGAAAACCGCGAATCGCGGCGGTCCGTTGCGAGAAGCAGAACGCAAAGAACTCAGAGAAGCGCAGAGAACGCAGAGAAAAGGCAATTATTTTTGCGGCGGATTTCAATTTATTTGGTTTATCTTTGCGCTTTAAATATTTCGCGCTAAAATCAGAAAAGAATGGCGCCTTATCCGAATTTAATTTCAGATTCTCTGCTAATCAGCGAAACGATTGAACTTCTGCAATCTGTCGGCGGTCGCGCGACGGCTGTCAATGTCGTCGATTACGTGATGAAGATACGCAAACCTGCGCCCGATCTGGCGAAAACTTTGGTTTCCGATCTGATCGAAATTGATCCGCGTCTGCAGTTGAATGAAGATTTTGTCGAGCTTATCGAAACGGATTTTGCGAGTCGAAAATTGGCGGAAAGTGATTTCGTCGTTTTCGATCTCGAAACGACAGGCGCGAAATGTCCGCCGTGCCGCGTCACGGAAATCGGCGCGTATCGCGTTAAAAACGGTGCGATCGTTGACGAATTTCAAACGCTGATCAATCCTGAAATGCCGATTCCGTCGTTTATTTCGCAGTTGACGGGAATCTCGAACGAAATGGTTAAAAATGCGCCGAAGTTTCGTGAGATTGTTTTGGATTTTCTCGATTTTATCGGCGATTCGGTTCTTGTCGCACATAATGCGAGTTTCGATATGCGTTTTTTGAATCACGAGATCGGCATCGTTTACGACAAATATCGGCTTGCAAATCCGCATCTTTGCACCGTTCAACTTTCGCGCAAACTGCTTCCCGATATTGAAAATCATCGTTTAAACACGGTCGCCGAACATTTTCGCATTGCGCTTATCAATCATCATCGCGCTGCCGAAGATGCGCGCGCGACGGCGCATATTTTTATCAATTTGCTCGAAGATTTACATAATCGCGGCGTTCACGATTACGCTTCCGCCAAAAAACTGCAAGCTTTGAAAGCAAAAGCTTAATAATCAATAGCCGCAAAAATGCACAAAATGCACAAAAAGTTTATTTTGAGTCTTTTGCGCCTTTTTGCGGCTATCACGCTTTTTTCCGCGATTTCAAAATGCTAAAATAACCGTTTTGATTTTACTTGGAGAAGTTTTCTTATGTTAGACAATTACAATTTACCGCCCGAAAATCAGCAAAATCTCGACATTCGTTCGACGCCGCGCGAGGAAATGGAGCTTTTTCCGCTCGACACCTTTAAATACGAATACGTCGGACGCGAGATTTGGATCGATTTCGAGATTCCCGAATTTACGGCGATCTGTCCGTTTTCCGATTTTCCCGATTTTGCCGTTTTGCGCCTGAAATACGTGCCGAACGAACGCTGTATCGAACTCAAAAGTTTGAAACTCTACATCAATTCGTTTCGCAACATCAAAGTTTTTCACGAACACGTCATCAATATGATTCTGGAAGATTTCGTCAAGGCTTGCGATCCGTTAAAAGTCGAATTGGAAGGCGATTTTCACGTTCGCGGAAACATCAAAACGATCGTGCGAACGAGCTATACAAAACAATAAACGCCTTTGTTTATAAAGAAAAAGCCGAAGGTTGTTGATCAAATCAACAACCTTCGGCTTTTACATTTAAAGCTGCAAGTTATTTCGGCAAATCTTCAAAATTTAACAGTTTTTCGTTACCGAAAAATGATTTTGTGGTAACGAAAAACTATTTTGTGGTAACGAAAATAAACTTTTCGGTAACGAAAAACTATTTTGTGGTAACGAAAAACTATTTCGTGTTAAAGAAAAATATATTTTCGGTAATGAAAAACTATTTCGTGTTAAAGAAAAATCATAAAAATCAGCGTTTTTGAATTCAACTTAAATAGAAAATCGGCGTTGAAGCAACGAACTGTCACGAAACATTAAATGATAAGTTAATTGTGGTTGCGCTTTGTTTTAATGAATCATCGCCGACATTACTTGCAGTTGGTTATTTTGATGTTTGCGGCAGGCGCACTGAACGAGTTTGCTTATTTTAGATTCGGCTCTTTCTTCTTCGTCGAAATTTCCATTGACGATCTCGGAAATAATCAAAAATCTGGCTTTTTCGAGCAGGTTTTGTTCGCGAAACGAAAGTTTCTTTTCAAGACTCAGAAACGTCAATTTTTTCAAAACGTCAGCGGCGGCGAAAACGTCGCCCGATTGCAGTTTTTCGCTGTATTCACGCGAACGGCTTTTCCAATCAGCCGAAATTTCGTCGAAATCTTTTTCGAGAATATTCATCAGCCGTTTGAATTCGGACAAACAAATAATCGGTCTGATGCCGACTGTTTCGGCATTTTCCGTCGGCACGAAAATCGTTGAATTATCGCCCAAAACACGCAGGAGATAAAACATTATAGAATGATTTCCGACAGGTTTTTTCTTAATATCTTCAACCAGACAAATGCCTTGACTCGGATATGCAACTTTTTGTCCGATAGCTAACTCCATAATTTTTCTCCTTCAAAAAACTTGAGAAAAACAAACGTCAAAACGCTGTTTCGCGGATAAAAAAACAAGGGGCGGTTTTTTTTCGATGGAAAAAATTATAACACAGCAAAGCTTTTAATTGAAGTTTGCGGAAAATTTGGCGAAAGCGTTTATTTTTGCGGAAGTTCGATCGAAAAAGTCGTTCCTTTTGTGAGAGTTGAAGAAACGAAAACTTCGCCGCCGTGAAGTCTGCCGAGATGTTTGACGATCGCCAAACCCAAACCCGTTCCGCCGATCTCGCGCGAACGTGCACGGTCGGTGCGGTAAAAACGCTCGAAAATTCTTTGCAAATGTTCGCTCGGAATTCCTTCGCCGGTATCGGTCACGGAAATTACGTCGGAAGTTTCGGTTTGTTTGAAACCGACTGTGACAGTTCCGCTTTGACGGTTGAATTTGATCGCGTTGTCGATCAGATTCGTAAGCATTTGTTCGAGCCGAACCGGATCGGCGAAAACTTTAACGTCTTTTGCGGCTTCATTTACGAGTTTTACTTCGCGCACCGAAGCTTTGGTTGAAAGATTCGTGAAAACTTCTTCGACAAGCGCGGAAAGTTTCAGTTTTTTCGGATGAAGCACGATCTTTCCGGCTTCGATCGATGAAAGTTCGAGAATATCGTTGATGAGATGATGCATTCTTTCGGCGTTTTTTCCGATTACGCCCAAAAAACGCTGATTGTTTTCCTTGTCGTCGATTGCGCCGTCTTGCAAAGTTTCGACAAATGCCATGATCGCCGTCAAAGGCGTGCGAAGCTCGTGCGAAATATTCGACAAAAATTCCTGACGCACGTTTTCGAGATGTTCGATCTGCGTGATGTCGTCGAAAAATCCGATCGCGTGACGCTTTTCGTCAAGCTCAATCGGCGCGATGTGAACTTTGTATTTTTTATTTTCGATGCCTGGAATTTCGAGTCTGACATCAAGCGTTTCGCCGTTTTCAAATGCTTTTTGAACGGCTTCGTGAAGGGCAAAATCGCGGATAACTTCGGTCAGGCGTTTTGTTTCAAGACTTCCGTTATTTTTGCCGAAAGCGACGTAAGCCGCACGGTTTGAAGCGACAATTCGCAGATCGTCGCTGACGACCAGAACGCTTTCGCGCGATGCTTCGAGAATTTCGCGCAAAACATTTTGCGAATTTTGCGGCGGAATTTCTTCTTTTGCTGAAAAAAAGGAATTTAGAAAACTCATTTACAACCGATAAAACGATAACCGATGCCGACGACGGTTTCGATGCAGCTTCCGCAATCGCCCAATTTTTGGCGCAGACGGCGAATGTGAACATCCAAAGTGCGCGTATCGCCGAAATAGCTGTAACCCCAAACATTGTCGAGAAGCTGTTGGCGCGTGGCGACGCGACCCGAATTTTTGATGAGATGCGTCAATAATGCAAATTCTTTGCGCGTCAATTTCACGTCTTCCGTGCCGCACAAAACGCGCATATCGGCGAAATCGACCGACATTTTTTCGTCTTCGTAGCGCGGCACGCTGTCTTTTTCGACGCGGCGCAAAACGGCGCGAACTCTTGCGATCACTTCTTTTACGGAAAAAGGTTTGACGATGTAATCGTCCGCGCCGAGATCGAGTCCGGCAATTTTGTCGGTTTCGGCGGCTTTTGCCGTGAGCATTATGATCGGCGTATTTTCCGTCAGATTTTCGCGGCGCAGACGGCGGCAAAGCTCCATTCCGCTCATTCCCGGCAGCATCAGATCGAGAATTATCAAAGACGGCGGATTTTTTTCGTCCAGCGCGAGCCGCAAACCTTTTTCGCCTGATTCGGCGATAAACGGGCGAAAACCTTCGCGTTTGAAATTGTAATGCAGACTTTCGGCAATATCCGGTTCGTCTTCGACGATTAAAATGTTTTGCAGCATAAATTGGCAGTTTCAGCGAAAATGTTACAAACGAAAACGAAAAAAAACTTTTGTCCGTCACAATTTTGATAGACCAATTTCAAATCTTAGATTATCACAAACCTTGCCAAAGAAATCTTGATTTTAAGTTTCGTTTTAGGAAATCCGGTTTAATTCAAAGATCAAGACTATTTCCGCAAACTTACCGCGATGTAAACAGAATGTTAATTTAATGTTAAATTTTGAAAGAAATAAAAAAATCCGATTCGATAAATCTGCAAGCATTTATCGAATCGGATTTTCTGATTTTACCGAAAATCAATCGGAATCGGACTTTTTAATTTCCATTTTCGGACGCACTAAATCCTGCAAAGTTCCGCATTCGGCGGCGATTTCTTTCCATTTTTCGATTTTTAGGTCGATAATTGCCAAACCTGCAGTTGGCATCGATTGAATCTCGCCGGTCAGAAACTTTATCAAACCTTCGAGTCCCGGATTATGTCCGACGAGCAAAACGGTTTGGACGTTTTCTTTTAATTCGGAAACAATTTTTACGAGCGTTTGAACGCTTGCTTCGTAAATGTTTTCTTCGAGCTTGATTTCGGCTTGAAACTTTGCCGTTTTTTTAACGATATTTGCGGTTTCCTGTGCGCGTGTTGCCGGAGAAGTTAAGATCAAATCCGGCTGAAAATCTTGTTTTAGTAGAAAATTACCCATAAAATCGGCAGTTTTTGTGCCGCGTTCATTTAATGGGCGATCGAAATCGGCGAGAATCGGATTATCCCAGCTCGATTTGGCGTGCCGTAAAATATATAGTTTTTTCATTTAGACCCTAATTTGTCGAAGGCGATTTGAAAGCTGAATTTTAAAAAAGACGATTCCTAAAAGAGGGAGAAGCATCTTTCAATTCACCTGAATAAATCTTTCCTGATTCTTTAATTCTCGATCTTTCTCACACTTTTGAAAACACTAAACCTCTGAAAGCACGATCGGATTCGGCTTACTGATCTCAATAAGTGTGGAAAGAATTCTTTTTTGTAATTTTTTGTTCTTTTCTGCTGCAAAAAGAATGTCGGTCAGAGAGATAATACCAATTAATTCTCCGTTTTGGCTAGTAACGGGAAGTCGTTTTATCTTGTTTTTTTTCATCAATTTCAAAGCATCTTTAATTTCATCGGAATCTTTGCAGGAAATCACTTTTCGCCCTGTAAAATCCTGCATTTTGATGTCGGAAGCTTTTCGGTCTCGGCTCGAAACCGCCATACAAATGTCGCGGTCGGTAATGATTCCGACAACGCGTTTTTCTTCATCTGCGATCGGCACGATTCCGCAATCTTTTTCCCACATAATGCTTGCCGCACAACTCAAAAAATCTTCGGGCGTGCAAAAAACGACATCTTGCGTCATTACGTCTTGAACTTTCATAAAATTGATGAAAAACTTATATCCTTTAATATTAACAGAAAATGAAAACACAAACCGTCGCCGCGATTGACATCGGCTCAAACTCCCTGAAACTCGTGATCGTCAAAGCGGCGGCGAGCGATTCCTTCACCGTCATTTTGCAGGAACGCGAACGCGTTCGGCTCGGACACGAAACTCTGAAAACACATCAATTATCAAGCGAAGCGATCGGTCTTTCGGCAGACGCGATTTCCAAATTTCGTTCGATCGCCGAAAGCCGTGGCGCAGACGTAATTCTTGCCGTCGCGACCGCTTCCGTCCGCGAAGCCGCTAACGCCGCCGAATTTGTCAGCGAGATCGAAAGACGAACCGGAATTACCGTCGAAGTTCTCTCTTCGCTCGAAGAAGCGCGTTTGATCGGCATCGCCGCCGCGCAAAGTTTTCCGATGGCGAAGTCGTTGATAAATATCGACATAGGCGGCGGTTCGACCGAACTTTCGTTGATGAAAGCGGGCGAACCTGACAAACTTTTTTCAATGAAACTCGGTGCGGTCGGACTTACGGAAAAATATATTTCCGGCAACTTGCCGAAAGCAAAAGAACTCGCCAATCTGCGTTTGGAGATTGCGATGGCTTTGGAAAAGCCGAAAAGAAAACTAAACGGCGAAAAGTGGGAAATTTCCAGCGGAACTTCCGGCACGATCTTAAATTTGTCGTCTTTGCTCGGCGGCGAAAACGGAAATGCGCTTCGTCCGTCGATTCAGCTTAAAAAACTTTCCGCATTGAATGAAAAACTCGCGCAGATGACTTTGGAAGAACGCGCAACTTTGCCGAGTATCAGCCGTTCGCGCGCCGAAGTTATCATCGCAGGCGGACAAATTCTCGAAAACGTGATGCGCGGTTTGGGAATTGAAACCGTTCAACCGTGCGGATTTGCTTTGCGCGAAGGCGTGATCATCGATTATCTGCGCGAGATCGAATCCGAATCTTTGCCTCCCGTTCCCGATGTCGAAGACCGCAAATTGCGCGGCGTTTTCGCGGTCGGCAGACGTTTCGGCTACGAAGAAAAACACGCTTTGCAGACGGCTTTTCTAGCGGAAAAGATATTTGACGAACTCGCGCCCGTTTACAAACTCGAACGTCATTGGCGTACACTGCTTTCAGCCGCCGCTCTTTTGCACGATGTCGGCTATCACATTTCGCACGAATCGCATCACAAACATTCGCTTTATCTCATCAAACATTCGGAAATGACCGGATTTTCGGAAACCGAAAAACTCGTCATCGCAAACATTGCGCGTTATCATCGCGGCGCGTTTCCGAAGGAAAAACACTCCGATTTTATGGAATTGAGCGAAGCGGATAGACCGATCGTTTGGAAAATGGGCGCAATCTTAAGACTTGCCGACGCGCTCGATCGCGGCTATGACAACCGCGTCAAAAACGTAAAATTCAAACTGATTTCAAACAATCTCGTGATGAAAATCGTCGGCGACGGAAATTACGAGATCGAAATGAAAGCGATCGAAAACAAAAAAGATTTGCTGGAAGCCGCGTTTTTATGCAAATTGGAAGTTTTGTAAATTATTGACGAAAAACAACTTCTAAAACAATTGATAGTTGATAATGAATAATTGATAATTGCGTATAAATCAATCTTTATCAATTTTCAATTTTCCATTATCAATTATTTCAGCAGTTATAAAATCATATCGAAACTCCACTTTCCGTCAAACTCATTATTTCAGCAATTTATCCTGTCAAAACTGCCGTTCGTTAAGATAAAATTGTTTTCAAGCGAAAATAATTTTACGATTGTGTGACGAATGGAAACGCTCAATGCCGCCGCATTAATTAATCTTTTAGGCTTTACGGTCGGAGTCGCGCTTTACGCGCTTCTGCTCGCAATGATCGTGCGTCACAGGCACAGCACGAAAAACGAAAATCTCAATTTTCTGCTTTTGACGACTTCGGTTTTGGGCTTGATCTGGAATTTCGGCGAACTTTATCTTTTCATCATTCAAGATTTTTCCATCAAAAACGTTTCGCCGCTTCTGACCGCGTTTTCTTATTCCGCGCTCGGATTTTTGCCTTCGGTCGTCGTTCATTCGGCGCAAAATGAAGAAAATAAAGCGCGTTGGCTGACTTTTGCAGCGTATGGTTTGAGTCTTTTTGCTTCGATTCTGCATTTTCAAGCGGCAATTTTTCAACAAAACGCGCCGTCAAATTTCGCACTTCAAACTTTAACTTTCGGTTCGCTCGCGCTCGTCGTTGGTTTGCTGATCTTTAATTTTCGCCAAACTGTCGAAAAGAAAACGATCTGGGCAAGCGCGTTGCTGGTTTTTGCGGTTTCCGCGCTTCATTTGAGCGGCGATCGGGAAGAAAATTCGTGGCTTGTCGAGCTTGTCGCGCATCAATCTTCCGTTCCTTTGGCACTCGCGATTCTTTATCAAAATTACCGTTTCGCTTTTGCCGATCTTTTCCTGAAACGCGCGATTTCATTGATGTTATTGACTTTGGTTGCGTTCGGTTTGTACATTTTCGTCGCCGCGCCGCTGCTCAATTATCACGAAACGCACGACCGCAACGACGTGCAAGCCGTCGGTTTGATTTTGACGCTTTGGGTTGCAACCGCGCTCATTTATCCGAAGCTTCACGATTTCGCTGTTTGGCTTGTCGATAAAATAATTTTACAGCGCGCCGATTACGATAAATTACAGTTCGAACTCGCGCAAAAACTCGAAAAACTCGATTCGCTCGACGGCGTTTTGGAAGAAATCTGCCGAAATCTGCAAACGGTTTTGACGGCTGAAAATGCCGATTGGAAGGAAATTTACGAAACTTCGGAAGAAAGCCGTTTTTCGTTCGTGAATTTTACGCCGAACCGCGCCGAAATTTTTATTCCGACTGCCGAAACTCCTTTTTACGAAATAAACTTAAACAATTTTGCGGGCGGACGCCGACTTTTATCCGACGAAATTGCGATGCTCGAAGCCGTCGCGCTTTTGACGGCGCGAAGAATCGACGCTTTGCGTGTGACGGACGAGCGTTTCAAGCGAGAAATGCGCGAAAAGGAATTTGCCAAGCTTGCGACCGAAGCGCAACTTTCAGCACTTCGCGCACAAATCAATCCGCATTTTCTGTTTAATTCTTTGACGACGATTGGTTATTTGATTCAAACGACGCCCGAAAAAGCGTTTCAAACGTTGATGAAATTAACACAGCTTTTGCGCGGCGTTTTGCGTTCGACGGGCGAATTCTGCACGTTCGGCGAAGAATTGAAATTGATCGAAAATTATCTTGACATCGAAAAAACGCGTTTTGAAGAAAAATTGAGCGTGAAGATCGACGTGGCGAAAGAATTGGAGAAATTGCGCGTTCCGTCGCTGATTTTACAGCCTTTGGTCGAAAATGCGATCAAACACGGGATTTCCGAAAACAAAAACGGCGGCGCGGTCGAAATCTCCGCCAAACTTGAAAATGAAAACGGCGAAGTTTTCTTGAAGATCGGAGTTTTCGACACGGGCGCGGGCAAAAATGCGCGGAAAAATAAAGATTCGAACGGCGTCGGATTAAAAAATATCCGCGAACGGCTCGAATCTTATTACGGTAAAAAAGCGTCGCTGATTCTGAAAACTGAAGCCGACGAGGGCACGAAAGCCGAAATTGTTTTGCCCGTAAAAACGCAAACGGCTTTATAGATTCCAGATTTCAGATTTCAAATTCCAAATTGAAAACGAATTTTAATCTGGAATCTGGAATCTGGAATTTGAAATTTGAAATCAATCTATGAACAAATTACGAATTGTAATTGCCGACGACGAACGTCCGGCGCGGGAATTCTTGAAAGTTATTTTGCGCGATTTCGAAGATGTCGAAATCGTCGGCGAAGCGGAAGACGGCGCGGAAGCCGTTGAAATGATCAAAGAAAAAAAGCCCGATCTGGCTTTGCTCGATCTGCAAATGCCCGAAGTTTCGGGTTTGGAAGCAGTCAAGCTTCTGCGTAAAAATCAGATGCCGATCGTCGCTTTCGTGACGGCGTTTGACGAATACGCGGTGCAGGCTTTCGAGGTCGGTGCGGTCGATTATTTGCTCAAACCGATCGAAAAAGCACGGCTTCGGGAAACGCTGAATCGGGCGCAGGAAAGGTTGGAACAAGACGATTGGCGCGAACAGGAAACGGAAAAAATTAAAAATGTAACGCGCATTTACGAAGAAACGACGCGCAATGATTTTCTCGAAAGAATTCCCGTTAAAAAGCGCGAAGAAATTTATCTCATTCCCGTCGAAGAGATCGCTTCGATCGTGGCGGACGGCGAACTTCTTCATATCACGACCAACAAAAATCAGAAATTCGTCATCAATTTTCGCCTTAAGGATTTGGAAATGCGGCTCGACGAAAAAATATTCGTGCGGCTTTCACGCGGCGCGTTGGCGAATCTTTCGATGATCGAACGCATTTCGCCGATGCCCGGCGGAACTTACGCGATCTCGCTCAAAAACGGTCAGGAAATAACCTCAAGCCGTTTGCAGTCAAAGATTTTGCGGAATAAACTTTTGAAATTGTAAACGCGATGAAAGAACCGAAAATCATTGAGATCGAAGAAATAAAATTGCTCGGAATGAGCCTGAAAACGACGCTCGCCGAAAACAAAACGCGCGAATTGTGGCAAAGTTTCAAGCCGCGTGTCGGAGAAATAAAAACGCGGGCGGACGCTGATTTTTATTCGGTGCAGATTTTTGAAAAAGGCTTGAAATTTGAAAATTTGATACCTGCGACCGAGTTTGAAAAATGGGCGGCGGTTCGCGTTGAAAACTTTGAAAATATTCCCGACGCAATGAAAAGTTTGACGATTCCGAGCGGAAAATACGCGGTTTTTATCCATCAAGGAACGCCGCAGGAATTTGCGAAAACGGCGGCTTTTATTTTCGGACAATGGCTTCCGAATTCGGGTTTTATGCTCGACGAGAGACCGCATTTTGAAGTTATGAGCGCGAATTACCGCGCAGACGATCCGAATGCCGAAGAAGAAATTTGGATTCCCGTCAAAGATAAAAATTAAAGCGGAAAAGCTATTTCGTTTTCTTTTCGGGCTTTTCAAAATGCTGATAATCTTGTAACCGCGTCCAGCTTCCGCCCCAATCCCAACCCAGTTCGATGAATTTTTTCGTGATCGGATGATCTGCCGTCAAAGTTCCGGCGGCGTTCGGTTTGTAGCTTCCGTTCGGCGGTAAAATAAGCGTGCCTTTGACGTAGGGATTCTGCACCGTGTTGATGTCGATCGCGCGTCCGTAAGCGTGATTCGAAAGACTTTCGCCACCGGTTTTTTCGCGGTAATTAAACGCCGAAGTATTGTTTGCGATCATCGAAAGATCGTCGTCCCAACGATTGTTTTTGCGAAAATTCGGATGCGAAACGGGAATCACGGATTGGATCGGGAATTTTTCGACGAGCGCGAGCTTGAAAATTATTTTGATGTCTTTTTTGAGCGATTTATCGATCACGAGCTGTCCTTTGTGGACTTTCCCGTCAAACGAATAATATTTCACCTTGACGATCTTTTGGCGTTTGCGGATTTCTTTCGGGCAGTTCGGATCGAGTCCGTCGAAAGCTTCCTTTTTCGACATTTTGCTGTCGATGATCGGTTTTTTGAGCGTTCCGCGTTCCTGCGAATAAACGAAGTTTGAAAAAAGAGCGATCAGAAAAATCGTCAGATAAAGTTTTTTTGTCATAAATGTTTCTACGCAGTTCGGACGGTTTGCGTTTCCCGCGATCAATTATATTTCAAAGCCCTTAATTTCTTTAACGACCGTTCATTTACCGTTTTCGACAGTTTATTAAAAACAAATCGCCGTCCGCGAATGAATTTTTTAGACTTTACTTTTTATTAAGTTCTGGAAAATACGGCAATGAAAATCATATATACATTGGGTTTTATAATTCTTTTTTCCGTGGCGGCTTTGGCGCAGACGGGAAAAATTTCGGGCAAGGTGACATACGGCAATGACGAAACGGTTTTGCACGATGCGATCGTCAAATTGATTCCGCTTAAACAAACGACGAAATCGGACGCGGAAGGAAATTTCGTTTTTGAAAATGTTCCGGCGGGAAAATATACGATCGCGGTTCACGCCGACGGTTTTACGGATGTCAACAAAACCATCGAGACGAACGGCGCGGACGTTGCGCTCGCATTTCAGATGGAAGTTTCGGCAGTCAAAGAAGAAGTGACGGTGACGGCTTCGGGCACCGAGCAATCGACTTTTGAATCACTCGCAACGGTCGAAACGGTTGCGTCGAATCAGATCACGACGCGCACGGGAAATTCGCTCGGCGAAGTTTTGGAAGGCGAAACGGGCATTTCCAAACGCAGTTTCGGTTCGGGTTCGTCGCGTCCGGTGATTCGCGGTTTTGACGGCGACCGTGTTTTGGTGGCGCAGGACGGCGTGCGGTCAGGTTCGCTCGGTTCGCAGTCGGGCGATCACGCGGAGACGGTCGATACGCTTAATGTTGACCGTATTGAGGTCGTCAAAGGTCCGGCGACCTTGCTTTACGGCAGCAACGCGATCGGCGGCGTGGTCAATGCGGTGAGCAATCACGAAGATCACGCGGACAAAGGTTTTCGCGGATTTTTTACGGGCATCGGCGGGACGAATGCGAAACAGGGCGGCGCGTCGGGCGGTTTGGAATACGGCTGGAACAAGTTTTTGATCTTCGGCAACGGGAGTTATCAAAACGCGGGCGATTATCATTCCGCGCTCGGGCGTGTGCCGAATTCGGCGAGCCGTTC
>DAITPE010000099.1:0-12600 GCA_036833775.1 Pyrinomonadaceae bacterium
CGCCGTTTTCAAAAGCGCGGCAAAACACGATCAGCGACGGAAAACTGTGTTTGATATTTTCTTCCCTGCCCGAAAATTGCCGCCAATGCGCGAGATTCCAAAGTTCTTTAATAAACCGATCTTCAAGTTCGAGAAAATTTATCGGATTGTAAAAAATGTGATAACGATTGTCGCTTTGCCAACCGTTGCCGTAATTTCCGTAATAATATTGCTTTTCTTTCGGCTTTCTTTTCAGCGTCGATTCTTCCAGCGAAGCAAATAAACGAATTGTGCCACCAAGCATAAATTCGTTATATTCCGAAAACGGAAATATTAATTTTAATGCTTCAATAATGATCAAAATCGGATTGTTGTAATAATATTGATTTGCGAATTCCTTCGGTAAAAGTTCATCTAAATACGGCAAACAGTTTTTTGTTCCCGGTTGCGAAAGTCCGATCAAAACCAAATCGCCTGCATCCAATCCCGAATCCGCAAACCATTTTTCCCAAACTTCATAAAGCGGAAAATTTTCAAATTCTTCGCGTTTCGATTCAAAAGCGGCGTTGTGTCTTTTGTTTCTGAAAACATTTCCCAACAAAACACTTTGCATCGAACCGTCCCAATTTTGGATTTCATACTCAAAATCTTTGTTTTCAAGATAAAGTTTGCCGAGTTTTTCGAGTTCGGATTTTACTTTTGCGAACGGAATTGAAAAAGCGAATTCGTTTTTCGCAAGGCGTTTTTCGTAAATGTTTTCGGGATCAATTTTCGGTTCAACGATGGGCGAAACGCTTTTTGAAACATCATAAAAACCGAAACCATTTTCGGCGGAAACGTCTTTTTTATCAGCCGTTTCGCTTAATTGTTCGAGCAGAATTTCTTCTTTTGCCGAGATTTTCGGACGAATTTTGAATTCTGCAACCATTTTCGCCGATTCGGTTTTCAAACGTGTTTGTTTTTTGAGTTGAAGTAAAATATCGAGCGCGGCAAGACGCTGTTCGCTGTCGCCGTTTTTCAAAAGATTTTCGGTGGTATTGGCAAGTTTTTCGTCAGGTTGACGCAGAAGAAGCTTGATGATTTTCCCGCGAAAATCCGCGCCTTTACGTTTTAAGAGATTCTGCAAACTTTCAAGTTCTTCGTCCGTAAATATTTCTTTTTGCAGCGCGTTAAATGCCGTCCGAACCATAAATTCGCCGCGATCGGATAAAAGCCGAAACGCAAATCTACGCTGAAAATCGTCAGGTTTTTCTTCTTTTTTCGCTTCTTCCCAAGAATATCGCGCAAAGTCTTTCAAAATATGTCGCGTCATTTTTTCACGCAGATTTACACTCATTTCGTCGAAATATTCCAAAACTGTGTCGAGCCTTTGTTTGTCGTTTCCGATGAGATCGATCATCAACGAAAGCACATCGTTTTTATTAAAAGTAATGCTCGTCCAAGTGAAAATCTTGCCCGAAAAAGTCTTTTCTTTCGTTTCGATTTTTTGAACGATTTTGTGAAGTTTTTCAAACAAATCGGGATATTTTAAATGTTCCTGTAAGTTGTCCGCGCCGCCTTGAAAAACCATCTTCAAACCGAACAAAGCCCACGCCAAAACCATCAAATCGGAATCGTCCAAAACCTTGTAATAAAGCGGCATTCTGATTTTTCGATTTTGTGTTTCAAACGCGAATTTGAGCGCGAGCGCACGTTTTTCGGCGTTTCCCTTTTCGTAAAGTTCGTCCAAAAAAGGCGCACATTTTTCCACGTCGTAAACGCCTTGCGCCCAAAGCGACATATAAACGTCCATATTGTTCGCACTTTTTACCGCAGACGGAATTTTTTCGGCATTTTCGAGATATTCCGAAGCCTTTTCCAAAAACGAATTGACCGTTTTTTCGCGTTCGCTTTCCCAACCGAAACCTGCCCAAACATCAACTGCGCGAACAACCGACGAAAACCGCGCAAGTTTATTTTTCACAATGACTTTGAGCATATATTTCAACGCTCCGACGCTCGTTTCGTCCAATGCTTCGAGAATCGTCTGCCGCAAACCTTCTTGTCTTTGCGCCGCAAGCAGAAGTTTTTCGACCAATTGCCACGCTTTCGGGTTTTCGCTGTTCAAAAGTGCTTTGATAATTTCGCGTGTAACTTTGCCAATTTCGTCTTTGTTGAAAATGATATCTTCCATCTGCCTGAAAACTTCTTTCTCGCCGAGATCGAGCGCGGCTGACCACAGGCGAAACAGCGAAACTTGTTGAAAATAAAAGCTGTATTTAATTTGTTCGACAACCCTTAAATCATAGAAAACGCGTTTATTTTTCGGATAATAAGACCAAGAATAAACTTGCGGAATTGTGTTGATGAGAAAATTGAGTTGATTAACAAAATACAAATCGCGGTCGTTCGGCGCACGAAATGACCGCCGGGCATAGCCTGTCTGATACATCTGAAACGGAATCCGATCCCAAGCGTGTGAAACGAATTTTGCTTTTTCTTCGCCGAAAAAATAAACGAGCAGATTTTTCAATTCTTCGCTCTTAAAACCTTCTTCGGGAATCAATTCCAAAAGCCTTTTATGACGTTTATCGTTTTCGGAAATTGGCTGAATTATCGCCCAATTATTATTTAACACTTCCCAATCTTTTTGCCGATTTATTATAAGCAAGCCGATTTCGGCAGTTTCTTTGGTTAATAATTCGTGTTTTTCGTCATCAGCACCAAAAACACGACCGATGACATTCGATACTTTTTCCAACAAACTGCCGCCGTCGTAAACTTTTTGCAGTTCTTCGGCAATTTTTTTGACAGGATCGGGCGTTTCGTATTTTTTCAACAGTTCGGTTATTTCCATGTTTTTATAAAGTCTTGATTTAAAATGAATTCGGTTTAGATTGCGGTTTCAGGTAAATTACCAATAGCTTCCGGCGAGAAATGTCAGACGAATGAATGTGATGACGGTCGAATCGCTGATTTCGACGATTTCATCAAGTTTTCTAACTTCGTTTTCATCGGCGAAAACGCTGAATAAACCGTCTTCAAATGCTTGCAAAGCAGTTTCCTGCGCTTGTTTTACGTCGGCTTTGTTTTCGTTGTAAATACTTCCAAAACCGACTTTTCCGCTTGCTGCTTTGTCTGAAATTTCGCTTTTTGAAAGAAACGGCAAAAGATTTTCTTCCGTCGCTTTTTTGTTGTATTCTTCAACTTGATTTTGCACGACGGCGTTGAGTAAATCCTTAAAAAAAGGCTTGTTTCCAATGTCTTCGATTTCAATTTGACGATTTTCCAAAAGAGCGTGTTTTCTTCCAGCTTGTTTTACTTTAACGGTAATTTTCATAACTATTTGCAGACGCGTAGTTAATTTGATTTTGCATAAATATTATAACTGTTTCATCTGTGAAACACAAGCATTTTTTTATTTACAGGAAAGATTATTTAGTTTAGTATTTTCAATTACTTAGAACGCTTACGGCATAAAAAACTCATGGCAAATTTTCGTATTCCGGTTTTAGTTTGGCAAGATTTCGGCGGTTCGTTTACGGCGCAGGCGGTGACGGGCGAGGATTATTTTCCGCCTGCCGCTTTTTCGGCAAAACGCGACGAAGCGATCGCGGAAGTCAAAGAATATTTGCAGTGGCTTTTTGAAAGTGAATGGTGGCGCGAAGCGGAAGATTTCGAGGAATTGAAACTGACGGAGTTTCGCGTCGAAGTTCGTCCCGAATACAAAACGAAAGCGGACGAAGAAAAAGAAAAAACCTCGAAAAAACGCAAATCTAAGGAAAAAACTTTTACGAGCGAAGAATTGATTCCGCTGCGCGTGGCGTGTCTTTCGTGGAAAACGGAAAGCGGAAATTATTCGGCGAATCTGCCGCTTTTAGACATTGAATTTTACTTTGAACGCGAAAGCGAACTGAAAAATCTCGTCAATCTCAAAGTTCAGGAAACTTTGCGCGGTTCGACACCGCTTGCACTCGTTAAATATTTGCCGCCGAAGGAAATCGCGCTCGAACAGATAAATTTTCAGGCGCGGCGTAAAGAAAAATCTAACGAAACTTTCAAGGACACAACGAATCTTTTGGCGGTCGCCGAACCGCTCGGCGCGAAGGATTTTACAAAGAAAACTTCAAAGCCTTACGAACGCGAAGCAGAAGTTTTCGATCTCGTCGAACGTCTGACGAAAGAACGTGCAAGCGTCGTTCTTTTGGGCGAAACCGGAGTCGGGAAAACGACGGTTTTGACCGAAGCCGTTCGGCAGATCGAGGAGGATTTGCTGAAAAATCCCGACGACGGCGAAGATTTCGATCCCGAATACGACGACAAAAACCCAAAACATCGTTTCTGGCAAACGAACGGCGGACGGCTGATCGCGGGAATGAAATATCTCGGTCAATGGGAAGAAAGATTGGAAGCCGTCGTCGCCGAGCTTTCCGATATTGACGGCGTTTTGTGCGTCGAAAGTCTTCTGGATTTAATACGTTATGGCGGACGCGAGCCGAACGAAAGTCTCGCGGCGTTTCTCGTTCCGTATTTGCAGCGCGGAGAAATCCGCATCGTTGCCGAAGCGACTTCCGCCGAACTCGACGCTTGCCGCAGACTTTTGCCGCAGTTTACGAATCTGTTTCAAGTCGTTCGTTTGCCCGAATTTACGGCAGACAAAGCATTGACCGTTTTGACGCGCATTGCCGAGATAAATCAACGCAATTCGGGCATCGAATATTCGGCAAATGTTGTGAATTTGATCTACGGATTTTTCACGCGTTTTATGCCATATCAGAAATTTCCGGGCAAAACGACGCAGTTTTTAACCGAAATTTTTGAAAAAGCGGCGAAAGCGCGCAAAAAAGAAATCACGACCGAAGATGTGATCGAAAGTTTTATCAAATTGACAGGATTGCCCGAACTTTTTTTGCGCGATGAAATAACTTTGAGTTTTGAAGATGTCGTTGCCAGTTTTGAAGCCGAAGTAATCGGGCAAAGCAAAGCGTGTGAACAAGTTGCGAATATCGTGACGACGTTCAAAGCCGGATTGAACGATCCGAAACGTCCGCTCGGAGTTTTTCTTTTTGCGGGTCCGACCGGCGTTGGCAAAACCGAATTGGCAAAATCTCTGGCGCGTTTCTTTTTCGGCGCGTCGGGCGAAGAAAAGGAAAAGCTCGTGCGGCTCGATATGAGCGAATACAATCTTTCGGGTTCGGCTTCGCGGCTTTTGACGCGCACCGATGGCGAACCGAGCGATCTGATCCAAAAAGTGCGCGAAAAACCTTTTTCGGTTGTGCTTTTCGATGAGGTCGAAAAAGCCGACGCGCAGGTTTTCGACGTGCTTTTGGGTTTGTTCGACGAAGGACGCCTGACGGATAGATTCGGGCGCGTCACGAATTTCACCTCGACCGTCGTGATTATGACTTCAAACTTAGGCGCGGAACGCTTTGCAAAAGGCGACATCGGATTCAGCGAAGCCGAAAATATATCGAATGAAAAAGAGATCAAAGCATTTTTCCGTCCCGAATTTTTTAACCGCCTTGATTCGGTCGTGCAGTTCAAACCGCTCGATAAAGACGCGGTTTATAAGATCACGGAAAAAGAACTTTCGGCGGTCGCAAAGCGCGAAGGTTTGGCGAAAAAAGGGATTAAATTGAGTTGGACGAAAGCAATTGTCGAATTTCTCGCCGAAAAGGGCTTTGATCCGCGTTTCGGCGCAAGACCTTTGCAGCGCACGATCGAAACTTTTCTGACCGCGCCGCTTGCGGAATTTTTACTGCAAAATCCGTCGCTCGAAGATCGTGAAATCGCGGTAAGTTTGAATAAAAACAGAATCGATTTTGGATTTTAGATTTTGGATTGTAAGAAAATTCAGTTGCTGATTACTATCTTGGCTTGAAATTATAAAAAGCTTGGATACGTCGTTCTTATTCTAAGTGTTTTGTTAATCCCAAATCCGAAATCTCATGTCCCAAATTATCTCGCCCAGCCTTTTTCGCTTTGCGTGAACTTCTGTGTTTCGGCTTCCGAAAAACCTTTTTCGGAAGTTTCACATTCGAATCTTTTTA
Source organism: Pyrinomonadaceae bacterium (assembly GCA_036833775.1). Classification (GTDB taxonomy): domain Bacteria; phylum Acidobacteriota; class Blastocatellia; order Pyrinomonadales; family Pyrinomonadaceae; genus JAJQRF01. The sequence continues at coordinate 6,009 of DAITPE010000099.1, forward strand.
CAACTAAATTCGGAAAGTCGTATTCGATGACGTTGAACGAATTTGCTTCGCCGCGTCCGCGTGTCGAGGTGGCGGTTCCGGCTTGGATGACGAGCGCGTTTTTTCCCGTCGGCAATTTGTAGCGGTTTGCGGTGTGCGCGATGTGGCTGACGTGCAGATGTCCCGACAGGAAAACGTCCGCGCCGCAATCGGCGATGAGCGGCATCGCGCGTTCGGCGTTGTTCACGATGTCGTCTTCGTTAAAACCTTCGGGCAGATCGAACGGATGATGCGTGACGACGGCTTTCAGCATTTTTTCGTCGAGCGCACACATTCTTTCGCGGATTCCGTTGATCTGTTTATCGTTAATTTTACCGTCTTTGATCGTCAGCGAACGCGCCGTATTGATACCGATCACGGCGATTTCTTCATCCGTAAAAAACGGCTCAAGGTCTTCGGTAATGTATTTTTTATACTTATCGAGCGGCGTGATAAAACGCGCAAACGGATTGTGCATCGGGATGTCGTGATTGCCCGGAACGACGATCTGCGGTTTCGGCAAAGTGTCGAGAAAATCCCGCGCTTCGATGAATTGATGCGAACGCGCACGCTGTGTCAGATCGCCCGAAACGATCAACAAATGCGGCGCGATTTCGTTGATTTTTTCGCGCAGACGTTCAACGACCGCGTAATCGACGCGCCCGAAATGAATGTCGGAAATATGTATGAGTGTCCGCATAAATGTTTCAAATCCGAAAAAAATCCCTCAACTGAATTGTAAGCGATTTCGCCGCAAAACAAACCTTTTTTCGCTGTTTTCAAAACTTTCTACGCCAACGGAGAAACTTTTTACGCCAGCGGAGAAAGTTTCTACACAAGCGGAAAAAACTTCTGCACGAGCGGAGAAACTTTCTGCACGAGCGGAGAAAAGTTCTACGCCAGCGGAGAAAGTTTCTGCACGAGCGGAGAAAAGTTCTACAACAGCGGAGAAAAGTTCTGCACACGCGGAGAAACTTTCAACACTGCTTTCCAAATGTGTAGTTAAGCAGTTTTCGAAATAAATCTGTGGATTTATCTCGAAAACTGCGCTTATCAAAATTCTAAATTCTAAATTTTACATTCTAAATTATCATCCGTAATAACAAACGTCGGTTTTATTCGAGATTAATTTAGAATTTAGAATGCAGAATATAGAATTATTTTCTCTTTGCTTCGCGCCGTTGATCTCTATTTTGCTTGACTGCTTTATTAAAATGTTCATTCAGGCACGATGACGCGCAAAGCCCGTGCGTGAATTTTATAATTGAGCGGCGTTTCGAGCTTTTTAACTTCGCCGTCAAATGCCACGAGAATCCGCTTTTTGCGCGTTTCGATCGTGATCGCTTCGGTGTTGATTTCTTCAAAATCTTTCGTTTGCCGCAATCTGCCGAAGATCGTCCGCAATGCTAAAACAAAAAGTCCGCGCCGATTGCTGCGATTCAGAAAATAAACGCTCAATTTTCCGTCGTCCAATTTTGCGCGTCGTCCGATGTTGAAAAAATCCATTTCATAACTGTTGTTGCCGACGAAAACGAACGGCGTTTTGACGATGCGTTTGCCGTTTGCGGTTTCCAATCGAACCGCGAAAAACGGCGAACGGCGCAAAATCCGCAACGCCGCCCAAAATGCCGCCGACCATTTTCCGCGTCCCAAACGCTGTTGTTTTTCGCGCCGCCGTACAATGCGCGGATAAAGCCCGATGCTCGAATTATTGACGAAACACCGCCCGTTGACTTCGCCGAGATCGATGGTTTTTATGTTTTTTTCAGCAATGATGCGAACCGCGTCTTCGATATTTTGCGGAATTTGCAGGTCTTTCGAGAAATTGTTGAGCGTTCCGAGCGGCAAAACGCCGAAAATCTTATTCGATTTCGCAACGCCCGCCGCGACCGTGCTGATCGTCCCGTCGCCGCCGCCGCCGACAATGATTTCGGCTTCGCCGTTTGCAAATCTCAGCGTCAATTCCGCGATTTCCAAACCACTTTTTGCGAGATAAATATTCGCCTTCACGCCGTTGGCTTCGAATAAATCGATGAGCAAGTTCTTCGTTTCTTCATCCCGAACGCTTCCTGATCCGGCGTTTATGATAACTTCAATCGCTTGCGGCATAATTTTTATTTGCTATTAAGCATTTGAAGAATTTTATTAGCGAGTATCAAAAGGCTTTCAAAATATTTTTTTCCTTCACCCATAAGATTTTCGACAACAATCTCAAGTTCTTTTTGACATTCAATTAAAATCAATTTTTTCTTCTTCTCAAGCTGTCCTTTTTCAGAAACAAATGTGTCTATGCAACCTGCTGTGAAAGTGTCTAACGTCGTCACACAGATTCCCTTTATTTCTTCTCCAACAAATCCAGCCGGAAACGGCAATTGATAAAATTCAAGCCATAATTTCTCAACTTCATCGAAATTATCCATAAAATCTTATCTCAAATAATCTTCTAACTTTGTCGAAGCGTCGGTTTTTTCGTCGCGGTATTTGACGATGATCGGCGCATAAAGCGAAAGTCCGTTTTCTTTGCCGAAACCGCTCGTGATTTGCCGCGAGCCTTGCACGACGACCGCGCCGACGGGAATTTCGAGCATCTTTTCGGGCGTCGATTTCAAAATTTGATTATTGACGAGATCGAAAACCGGAGTCGAACGCGTCAAGATCACACCCGAAGCGAGCACGGCTTTTTCGCGCACGATCACGCCTTCGTAAACGCCCGTGTTGCCGCCGACAAGAACATCATCTTCGATAATCACGGGATTTGCGTTGACAGGCTCTAAAACGCCGCCGATCTGCGCCGCCGCCGAAATATGCACGCGTTTGCCGATCTGCGCGCAGCTTCCGACGAGCGCGTGCGAATCGATCATCGTGCCTTCGTCAACATACGCGCCGACATTGACGTAACAAGGCGGCATCAGCACAACATTCTGCGCTACAAAAGAACCGTCACGAATCGTCGAACCGCCGGGAACGATGCGGATTTTGTCGTCTAAACTCATCGGGCGAAGCGGATAAGTTTCCTTGTCGAAAAACTGAAAAGTTTCCGTTTCCAGAGACATTTCAACCATTTTGCCCATCTTAAAGCCGAGCAAAATTCCCTGCTTCACCCAAGCATTCGCCCGCCAATTTCCGTCCAAACCCTTTTCCGCCGAACGAATTTCGCCCGTCCGCAAAGCCGCTTTAAAGTCTTCAAAAACCTTGCGGTCATCGGCGGTAAATTCCGTTTTCGTTAATAATTGTTCGATTTGTTCTCGTAAATTCATCTATTTATAAGTTATGAAATAATTCTGTATATTCTTCTTTTCGAATTGTTTATAAAATGCATTGCCTTGATAAATTACTTCACCTTGTTTTCCGTTTAATCGCACGCTTTCAATTGGAAAGTTTTCAATATCTTCATTTTTCACTTGATGGTCAAACACAAAAGTTAAGCGCAACACCTCATTCGGCAGAAGTTTGAGTTTAACTTTTTTAGTGTTTGGATCGTAATTGAAATCTTTATCCGCCACTTCAACCCATTCTTCTGAAGAAAACCATGAATTATAATTTGAAGCATTCATTTTCCAAGGTTTTTCTGGCGGTTGCGTCAGTGCCGGAAGCTTTGCTTTCAAAATATATTCAACTTCGATTTCAGAATCTGAATTATTAATTATGGCAAAATCAATTGAAAAGCTGCATGCACAAGTCAGCAAACTCAAAGATAAAACAATTAAAAGCAAAAACTTTCTCTTCATAACTACCTCATTTGAAAAATCCGCATTCGTTGGCTCAAAAATTTACTTTTTAGTTTCCTGCAAACGATTATATTTTTTCAAGGCTTCCTTCAATTTGTCGTGCGGAAGCGCGTAAACTGTGTTGCCGTTGTAGCCTTTCATCGTTTCCGCGGCAACCATTGCGTTGACAATCGCTTCTTCGGTGGCTTGTTCCGTCGCCCAAAACAAACGGCTGATCTTTTCGTTCGGAAGCATCGTCAGATTCGATAAACCTTCGTCTTTGCTCGCTTCATTGGCGTTTGCAGTCGAAAAAGCGAGAAAAATGTCGCCCGAAGAATTTTCACCGCGTCCGCCCATTACGCCGACTCCGAGCGAAGCACGCTGCGCGATTCTTCTCAATTGATGCGGAAGCAACGGCGCGTCGGTTGCAATGATGACAATGATTGAACCTTGTCCGGCATCGTCGCGATTAATCTGCGGCGTTAAATCCTTAATTTCACGACCGACCGGAACGCCCGCAATATTCAAAAATTGACGGGTGCCGTAATTTGCCTGAACCAACACGCCGACTGTATATTCGACTTCTTTTTCCTTGACAACGCGCGAAGCCGTTCCCGTTCCGCCTTTGAAAAAATGCGCGATCATTCCCGTTCCGCCGCCGACATTTCCTTCGGCTAAAAATCCTGATTTTGCCGAATCGAGTGCTTGAAAAACGTGTTCTTTTTTGACGTGAAAACCGTTGATGTCGTTCAGCAAACCGTCATAAGTTTCGGCGACGACAGGCAAACTGAAATCGCCCGAATAACCGTCCGTAATTCCCTTTTTCAACCCCCATTCGATCACCGCGTCGCGCACGATGCCGACGCTGTGCGTATTCGTAATCATTATCGGCGAACCTAAACCGCCCGATTCCGTGATCCAAGTCGTGCCGGTCATTTCTCCGTTGCCGTTCAGCGCGTGCCAACCTGCAAAAACGCGACCTTTGAAATTTTTTCCTTGCGGCAAAATCGCCGTCACGCCGGTTCGGACGGATTTTTTTCCTTCGTCCGAAATCAAAGTCGTGTAACCGACTTCGACGCCTTTTACGTCCGTAATTGCGTTGAACTGTCCCGGATTTCCGTCAAACGGAACGCCCAAATCGCGAGCACGCGGTTTCGTTTGCGCAAACACATTGGCAAAAAGAAGCAGAACGGCAAAAGAAAGTTTTATATAATTTGAAACGATTTTCGATTTCATTGATTCTCCGTAAAAATTGTATTTTGTAAAATTTTACACTCAAAATTAAAGCGTAAAACGAACGTGAAAAGTTTCAATTTTACGGACTGAAATTTGTAAATTATTTCGTTATTTCCTTTAAAATGTCTTTCAAAAGTTTTGCGGTTGGTTCGGTCACGGGAACGAGCGGCAAGCGTAAATTTTCTTCCAAAAGTCCCATTTCCTTCATCACGAATTTACACGGCGACGGCGATGCTTCGACAAAATTCGCTTCCATCAGCGGCAAAATTTTGTAATGAATTTTCCTTGCCGCAGTCCACGCGCCGTCCAATGCTTTTTCGACCATCGAAGAAGTTTCCTTCGGTAATTCATTCGAACAAACCGAAACCAAACCGTCCGCGCCGACCGAAATTAACGGCAAAGTCGCTGCGTCGTCACCTGAGAAAACTTTGAAATTTTTCGGACGATTCGCAATGATTTTCATAATCTGCGAAAAATTGCCCGACGCTTCTTTGGTCGCAACGATGTTTTCAAAATCGTTTGCCAGCCGCAGACAAGTTTCGGCGGAAATATTCGAAGCCGTACGCGAAGGCACGTTGTAAACCATAATCGGAAATTTTTTCACCGATTTGGCGATCTCGGCAAAATGCGCATACATTCCTTCCTGCGTCGGTCGGTTGTAATAAGGTGCAACGACGAGCGCACCATCCGCACCGAGTTCGCGCACTTTTCTGGTCATTTCGATCGCCGCCGCCGTGTTGTTGCTTCCTGTTCCCGCAATAACTTTTGCGCCGAGTTTGTGTGCGATTTCGATCGTCATTTTGATAACGTCGAGCTGTTCGTCCTTCGACATCGTCGCCGCTTCGCCCGTCGTTCCGCACGGAATCAAAATCTTTACGCCGTTCTTTATCTGGCGTTCGACCAATCTCTTAAAACATTCGCCGTCAACACTTCCGTCCTTATGAAAAGGCGTCACCAAAGCAGTTCCGCAACCGCGCATCCAATCAAGTTTCATTGTCATAATTTTTATAAAAACATCTATAAATGTGAGAATAGATTATCACAACCAATAAGTTAAATTAATTCAAACCATTTGATTTGATTGTGGAAATAAAAAGGCAAAAGCCCGCGCGTGAGCAAGGGCGGAGATGCCGACAGATGAGATGAAAAGCTGACGAGAAATTGCGTTTTTCTCAAAGTCGCGCTGTCGCATCCGTCACAGTGTCCGCCCTTGCTCACGCGCAGGCTTCTACCTTGATAATTTCGTCCATCACTTCCGTAAATTCCCAAAAACCTTTTTTGCCGACGATCCATTCAGCCGCGAGAATCGCGCCCGATGCAAAACCTTCGCGCGAACGCGCCGTGTGCGTAAGTTCGATCGTGTCGGCGTTACCGTCAAACCCGACGATGTGCGTTCCGGGAATATTTCCGGCGCGTGTCGCGGCGACCGAAAAATCTTTTGTAATATGCTGCGAAACAATGTCTTTCAGTTTCAAAGCCGTCCCGCTCGGCGCATCTTTTTTGCGCGAATGATGGCGTTCTTCGATGAAAGTTTCGTAATCTTCAAACTTTGCAAAAAGCTCCGAAGCAAAATCCGTGATTCGATAAAACAAATTCACGCCGACCGAAAAATTCGCACCGAAAACGAACGC
>DAITPE010000100.1:0-12593 GCA_036833775.1 Pyrinomonadaceae bacterium
CTCCACAGAAGGTTTAACATACGATTTGGTATGTTTTCGCACTCCACAGAAGGTTGATGCACTCTACAGAAGGTTCAACCTTCGCCACAGAGCGTTTCGCCTTTTTTCAAAAGTTCAAACCGAAACTGCAAAATCGACGCTTCGGCAGGTCGAATTTACCATTTCAAACAACCGCAAACCGTTGCGCCGCGCGTTTCCTGCTTTGATGCCGTAATGTTCTTCGACAAAATCTTCGCCCATCTGCGAATCCGTCACCGAACCGGCGACGACATCGATTTCGATGCCGAGATTTTTCAAAACCGCCATTCCGCCGACCACGCCGACGTAATCGCCCGCGCAGAAAACGAAAGACGCGATCGCATTTTTAATTTCCGCATCCTTCAAAACCGAATCAACCGCATAGCCGCCGACGATTCCGTCGCCGAGTTCGACGACGATCAGATCGGGTTCAAACGAATTCAGATGATTCAAAATCGCTTTCGCAACAGGCGAAAGATCGCCGTAATCGACCGTCGAAGGCAGTCCGCAATCGAGAAAACTCGCCGTCACAAATGCGCCGTGATCTTCCATATTCAAAGTGTCGCGCAGCGCGGCAACGCCCGACATTTTCGCGCCCGCAACCTTTAATCCGGCGTGATGCGCCTGTTTGATAATCTCCGTCGCCGCGACCGTTTTACCCGAATTCATACAAGTTCCCGCCACGACGACGATCGGCGCGGAAGCGTTTAATGAATCGGTTGGTGTAAGTGCGCCGTTTGAGATGTTGAGAATTTTGGACGATGCGACTGTACGACTTTGCGACTGCGCGAGATCAACAAAATTTCCGCCGTCTCTCTGTCCCGCCGTCGCATCGTCGCCGGAAACGGCAATTCCCAAAACTTCAACCTCGATCGCGTCCGACAGCGACGAATGATGACCTTTGCAGATGCCGATCACGCCGCCCATATTTAAAAGATGAAGTTTGTCGCCCGTTTTGACCGATTCGGGAACGTCGCCGACAAAACCTTTGAGCGCGCGGCGTTTGCCGAGAACACCGAGCAAAACGTCGTTGCGATTGATCTTCGCCAGCCGCCCGTTCGGAAGTTCGAGATTGCCGTAAGTCACCGATTCGCTCAAAGCGCGAACGACAACCACATCACCCGCTTTCGGCGCATCATTTTCACAAATAACCGCAACCGTCTTCGTCAATTTCAACGGCGAAGTCGCCGAACCGATCTTGTCTGTTTCTAAAACTTTCATAACTTTAAAACCCTTTTTGGAACCACAGATTTTCACAGATGAACACGGATGAATACAAAAGAGATTGATTTATGATTTAAATAATCTGTGTTTATCCGTGAAAATCTGTGGTTCCACTTTTCTTACAGTGCAATTCTTTTGATTTCCACTTTCGGATTGCCGAAGTTTATCAAAAGACAAATTTTCACTTTTGTTGCTTTTAGATAATTCAAGCATTGCGCTCGATGGACTTCATCCAGATTCTTAACTGCTTTTAGTTCAACTAAAACTTTGTTTTCAATCCATAAATCTGCTTCATAAAAGCCGACTTCAAAACCTTCGTAATAAACCTTTATTGATTCTTGTTGTTTTACTTCAAGATTGTGTTTACGAATCTCATAAGCTAAAGCATTTTCATAAACCTTTTCCAAAAAACCGCAACCTAAAGTATTTGCAATCTTGTAGGCAGAACCGATAATTATTTCGGTGATTTTATTAATCTCATTCATTGAATCATCAGACTCAAAAAGCGATTTCAACAATCTTGATTTATCATCCTTATCCATAAAAAATCATCTGTGTTTATCTGTGAAAATCTGTGGTTACATTTTTTCTTAATCCATCTTCCGCAAACGCAATCTCAAAGACTGCAATCGAATAAATCCTTCCGCGTCGAGTTGGTTATACGCGCCTGCGTCGTCTTCAAAGGTCACGACTCGTTCTTTGTAGAGCGAATACGGCGATTTTCGTCCCGTGACGGTGACGTTTCCTTTGTAGAGTTTTACGCGCACGTCGCCCGAAACGGTTTCCTGCGTTTGATCGACCATCGAACGCAAAATCTCGAATTCGGGCGCGAACCAAAAGCCGTAATAAACCGATTCGGCAAATTTTACGCCCAAACTATCGCGCAAACGCATCACTTCACGATCCATCGTGATCGACTCCAAAGCGCGATGCGCCGTTTGCAGAATCGTCACGCCCGGCGTTTCATAAACTCCGCGCGATTTCATCCCGACGAAACGATTTTCGACCAGATCGACGCGCCCGATGCCGTGTTCGCCGCCGATAAAATTGAGTTTGGAAAGCATATCGACCGCGCCGTATTTTTCGCCGTTGATGGCGACGGGTTCGCCTTTTTCAAACGTCAAAATGATCTCTTCCGCTTTGTCCGAAGCCTTTTCGGGCGATTTCGTAAGCAGAAAAATATCGTCCGGCGGCGCAGCCCAAGGGTCTTCCAAAATCCCGCCTTCGTAGGAAATGTGCATCAGATTTCTGTCCATCGAATAAGGCTTTTCAGCGGTCGCGGTAACATTGATATTGTGTTTCGCGCAATACGCGATGAGATCGGCGCGACCTTTGAATTCCCAATGCCGCCACGGTGCAACGACTTTTATATCGGGCTGAAGCGCGTAATAAGTCAGCTCAAAACGAACCTGATCATTTCCTTTTCCCGTCGCACCGTGAGCCACCGCGTCCGCGCCTTCTTTTTGCGCGATCTCGATCTGTTTTCGTGCGATTACGGGACGCGCAAGAGAAGTTCCGAGCAAATAAACGCCTTCGTAAAGCGCGTTTGCCTTTACAGCCGTCCAGACGAATTCTTTGACAAATTCTTCGCGCAAATCTTCCGTGTAAAGTTTCGACGCGCCCGTTTTCAAGGCTTTTTCTTCCAATCCGTCAAGCTCTTCGCCCTGCCCGACATCCGCACAAAAACAGATAACTTCCGCGCCGTAAGTTTCCTTGAGCCACAACAACATCGCGGAAGTATCCAATCCGCCCGAATATGCTAAAACTACCTTTTTAATGTCCTTCGTCATTTGTCCTTTGTCCTTTGATTTCTCCTTTATCTTTCGTCCGAAATCCAAATAACGAAGGACGAATGACAAAGGACGAAATTCTATTTCTCAAATATTTCCCAAATCGTTTTGATAACTTCCTTTTGCGCTTCTTTTTCTTTGACCGCAATAAATATTGTGTCTTCGCCGGCGATCGTGCCGATGATTTCGGGGATTTGCGTGTTGTCGATCTTCACGCAGATCGCCGAAGCCAAGCCTGCTTCGCATTTCGCGACGATCAGATTTTCGCCCGCCGTTTCAATGCTCAATAAACCGAATAAAATCGCGTTTTTCGGCTTGCTCGGCAGCGCGTATGCACCGTTTACTTTGATAATTCCGAGTTCATCGAGATCGCGCGAAACGCTCGATTGCGTGACCGAAAAACCTTTTTTCTCCAAATAAGTGACAATCTCGTCCTGCCGACCGACTTCTTTGGTCGTAATACATTTCAAAATTGCCGTTTGCCGTTGTTCTTTCTGCATATTTTTATCGTTTAATGCAACTTTACTGCATAAACAAAGCAGTAAGATGCATAATATACGCTTTAAGTTTGCAATTGTCAAAAATATTTATTCTTTCAAGATAAAAAAGAACTGCCGAATTCGTGTCTTCGACAGCTCTGAAATGCATCTGAATTTCCTTTATTTTATTCGTCCGATTTTAATTTGAAAGTTATTTCTTCGTCCATAAAATTTTGTGAATTTCGTCGTCTTACTTCTATCCTTTCTACTTTATTTATCGATTCTAAAAGACTTTCGACGTTTCCGTAAAAAAAACTATCAACCTCAGAACCTAAACCGATCTTATTAAAAACTTGCGAAAATGCAGTTTCTTTCTGCGTTAGATCAATAACGGTAAATTGCTCGAAATCATTCTTCGATTCAAACTTCACTTCGTCTTTTTTCGACGAAATAATCTTTTGCATAAATCCTGCATTATTCGTCAAAATCAGTGCGTTTCCGTATAAAACATAGCAAATCTCCCAACCGATCATCGGTATTTTCAATTCGCGGATTCCAATTCCGTTTTCGTTTTTTGTCTTCCATTTTAAATTTACATTCGGCGCAAAAATCATCGTTTTTGATAATAAAACACGCGTAAGTTCCGACTCGAATTCAGGATTATCAAAACTTTTCGGCGAACTCAAATAAAAGATCGCGGCGCGGTCGAATTTGATAAAAAGCGGCGCAGATAAAATTTTCGGCTCTGCAAAACTCAAAACGCTTTGCGTATTTCCCGACTGCATAATTTTTGCAAAATCCGATTTTTTTTCTCTGCGTTCGACCGTTTCCGTTTCATCCGTTTCGTCGATTTTTTTGTCGAAATTTTCTCTCGAATTGTAAAACGCATAATCGTAATCAAAATATTCGCGCCGATTTTTTTTGATTTTGATCGGCTCGCTTCGATAAAAAAGCGTCTTTTCAACGGCTTCGTCAAGCGTTTCATTTTCCGCTTTCCGCAAATCGTAAAAAGGAATGTTTTCAGGCAAAAAAGCATACAAATTTTCAGCCTGACGCAAATTCACAGGCGCGGAATCAACCGATTTTTCCAATAAAAACTGGCGTTTTTCGATAAATCTATCTTCCGAAATTTCAAAATCGAAAATTCCCGCACGAATATTTTTCAGCTTTTCGAGATCGGACATCAGCCAATATTTTTTGAAATAATAATCTTGATTCAGCGCAGTCTGATTAAGCCAAATTGTCGCCGCATTCGGCACAATTTTACTGCTCAACACTTGAAAAGAAGGTTCGTCAGCCAAACTTTTTTTTGAAGTTTTTCCGCCGATATTTTCAAGCGTTTGAACAATTAGCTTTTCGCTCGTCGCTACGATCAAACGCCCGTTTTTATGCGTAAAAATCAAACTTTGATTTTGCCGTCCGCGATCGGCTTCGACCGAAACCCGATAAATCGTCGTTTCATCCGGCAAAATTTCCTCCGTAAAATTACCTTTATTTTGCAAAAACTTCGTCGCCGCAAAAACTTCGTCCGAAACAGGCGCAATAAAAACGAATTCGAGTTTTCCGACATCGTAAATCGCAAACGCCGCCCGATTTTCCGTGAAATTTGAAATCGTTTCGAGATCAAACGAAAAACCTGCCGCATCGTTAAATTCATTCCAACGACTCGCCAATTTTCTGCCCAAATGATTGTTGCTGAAATCGCTGAAATTTTCGCTTTTCAGATAATTTTCTTTCAGTTTTGATTTGTTCCAAAGCTTGATAAACTTCGGCAGATCAGCAACTTGCACGTAAATCAAAGCTTCACGCGGAAAATCTTTTGCCGAAACATAATTTTCATTTTTCATCTGCGAAAAAACCGCCAGCGCGATCAACAAAAAGATAAAACTAAAAATTAAAATTCTGCGTTTCATAAATTCCTCGTATTTTCTGCATTGATTGTAAAATCGGTCGCTTGTCCGTTTTTTTCTTCCGTTTTCTCCTGCAAATCTAAAATTTTGTCTTCATTCGGCGAAGATTTTGCGCGTTCAAATTCAGTCGCTTTCTTGAATTCGCCGATTCTTTCCGCCGCTTCGGATAAAATCTGTAAATTTTCGTCGCTTTTTGCAGATTTATCGTTTTCGGCGATTTTCAAAGCTAACAATTCATTACCGTTTTGCGCGTAAATTTTCATAAGTTCCTGCTTTGCCGCAATTTGCGTTTCTTCATCGGCAATCAACGCATTTATGAAATATTCGCTTGCCGATTCATTTTGTCCCGAATTTTGCACCGAAATTCCGTAAAACATCTGTGAAAACGAATCGAATTTTTCATTCGGAATTTCGATTTTTTCGCCCGATTCATTTAACAATTTTCGCGCTTTCCAACGATTCGTGCGAAGTGAATTTCGATCTAAAACAATTGCGTTCAAAATCTCGAAACCTTCGTTTTTTTTGTTGTTTGCGAGCAAAATTTCGGCTAATGAAATTTTATTTTCGGCATCGTTTGGCGCAATTTCAGAGAGTTTTTTTCTGTATTCGATTGCCGAATCAATTTGTCTGAATTCAAAAGCGATTTCAGCCGCGATTTTGAGCGATTGCGTTTGCGGCGGCAAAGCATTTGCGCCGTTTTCCGTTTTTGCCGAATCGCCGTTTTTTGCTTTGATTTCTGCAAAATCCGCGATTTCTGCCAAAGCCGTTTCGCTCGTTTCCGAACTCATCAAACGCAAAACCTTTAAAGCCTTTTCGGCGTTGCCTTTTTCAAACAAGCTTCGCGCAAAACCTGCAAAATTTGCCGCATCAAATTGTCCGAGCGCAAGCATTCGCGCAAAAAAACTTTCCTTTAAACGAATTATTTCGGCTTCGTGTTTGTGCGTTTTCAAAATTTCCAAAACCGTATTGAAACGCTCGACATTCGGCGGAATTATCTGCGTCGCCGAATCGCTCACGGATATTCCGATAAATCTTTCAATTCCTTCAAAATCAACATTTCCACCGCGAATTTGCAGATTTATTTTCGCCGCTCTGAGCCAAACCGGACGGACAAATTTCTCGTTTATCTCCGCTTCGATTTCAGCAATTATTTTTTCGGCTTTCGTATTTTCGCCCTGTTCCAAAAGCAGTTCGAGAAATTCTCTCTGCCGCGAAATTCGTTCGTTTTCGGTTTCTTCCGCCTCAAAATTATTTTCCTGTTCGTAAACCGATTCGGCGTCGGATTGCGACCAAAATTTTTCCGCATTTGCCTGAAAATCATAATCTGCGCCGTAATAATCCGAATTATCGAGCCGCGAGATGAGAATTTCGTAAAAATCATTCCGCACATTTTTCGCCAAAAGATTTTCGTCCAAAAGCATTTTTGCCAAAGATCGATCGGTCGGACGACGGCGCAGAATTTCTTTGAAATAGATCGCTTTTTCGTTTTCTTCGGTAAATGACGAAGCAATTTCACGAATCAATTTCTGCAATTTTTCGTGATCGTCAACGTCAGCTTTTTCCAAAAATTGGACGATCTTCGGTAAAGAATCTTCACGCGCTTTTTCGGCAAAACCGTACTTTTTCAAAATCTGAAAATATAGAAGCTGCTCGCTTTCCGAATTTTCCGTAAATACATTTTTGAAAGTTTTTTCAGCGAAATCATTTTTCCCAACTTTCAGATAAATCGCGCCGAGCGTCGCCCAAAATTCTTTATTTTCCGGCTCGATTTCAACCGCCAAACTTAAATGTTCGACGGCAGATTTCATATCGTTTTTCTCAAAATAAAATTCACCGAGTTTTGCCTGCTCGTCGGCGTTTTTCGGTAGATTTTCGATCATCGCCGTTAAAAATTTCGAAGGCGGAATCGTTTTTTCATTTTTTTCCAAAAGCCATTCGCCGTATTCGCGCGACAGGCGAAACCAATCGTTGTTTATCAAAAAGCTTTTCTTATCAGGCGTTTGCGCGATCAAATTTCCGATCGAATCAAACCGCAAAGCGTCGCAAAAATAACATTCGTTCGCTTTGCCGAATTCCTTCAAAGCAAGCGATGTTTCCGCGTGACGCGAAACTTTCCACGCGTCGGAAAACGCCGAATTTTGAATCGCCGAATGCGCCAATTCACGTTCGCCTTTGCTGAGCAGAAAATTTATCAAACGCAATTGATAACGCGTATTTTTTTCGGTCAAAGCTTTTAATTCCGCGCGATTTTCCGTATAAATAATTTCCAAAAATCGGTTCAGATTTTCGTCGGTTAAAACTTGCGGTTTTTCGCTTGAATCCCAATAAACTGCGTGCAAATATTCGATTTCTTTTTCTCTATTTCCAACGAGTTGCGCGATTTCCGCTTTATAAATCAAATCGTTGCTTTCATATTTTTCGAGCGCGTCGAAAGTTTTTTGATACGCGCCGCGTTGGTTGTAAAAGTCAGCAAGATTTCGCAAATTGAGTTGTTTATGTTCCGAATCTTCTTCCAAATTTTTGAGCAAAATCTTTTCTTCCAAATCGCCGAAACCGCTTCTTTTAGCAAAAGTCTGAATTAACGAAAGCGTCCGATTCGAATCGTTTTTCGCCGAAATATCATCTATTTTCGTTTCGTAAAATTGATGAATATTTTTCAGTTCTTCGTCCGTCGCCGTCGTTTTCGTTGTGTTTCCGATTGCTTCGCTCAACGAATTTTCCGAAATTTGCAGACGTTTTCGCGCTTCGCCCGCGTCGGTCGAGTTCGTTTCATTCGCCGTTTCAACCAAACTCACGCGCAAATTCCAAAGTTTTTGATTCAGCGAATCGAGCGTTTCATCGTCGCGCAAAAGCCGAACGCAAGCCGAAATATTTTCCGAGTTAAAATCTTCTTTCAAAGGATTTTCGAGCAATTTCGCAAAAGCCGTTCGATAAACTTCACGCGCTTTTTCCTTTTCCGTGGATTCTAATTTTTTCGCTTCGGCAAAATCGTTCGTGTCGATTTTCTTTTCTTCTTCCGCAGGAAGCTTAGCTTTTTCGGCTTCGATCTCGCCGAATCTTCCGGCTTTTTTGAGAATTTCGATCTTCTTTTTGACGTATTCCGCCTGATCGTTCGTGAGCGTCAAAACTTCGTTAATATTTTCGATCGCCGCACCGAAATTGCTTCGCTTGGTTTCGATTTCGGAAAGCGCAAGATAAAGTTCGAACATTTCGGGCTGATTTTGGATCGCATTTTTATAACTTTTCGCGGCATTTTCCAAATCTTTGTTCGCTTCGTAAATCCGCGCCAAAACCAGATTCCAACGGTAATTTTTGAACGCTTCGGCGGAAGTTTTCAGATAATAATTTAGAAGTGTTTCCGCGCCGCCGTAACGCTGAACGTAGCGAATTGCATTTTCCGTCAAATCTTCGTTTTCAGGCTCGCGGTTGATGATTTCGATATGCTGTTCGACCGCCGATCTGTAATCTTTCAAACGCGTAAAAGCATTGATCATTTCACTCCTTAAATCGGCTATTTCTCTGTCAATAATACGTTTATCTTCATCCGATCTTTTAATTTCAGCGATTGTTTCCGCAAAACTTTTTCGCATCAATTCGGCATTTCCGGTGCGAATACAAACTTTTGCAAGCTCTCGGAAAACTTCCTGATTTTCAGGATTTTGTTCGTGAAGTTCCGTTAAAATTCGTTCGGCGGATTCCGCTCGATTCGTTTTGATTAAAATTTTTGAAAGCTTCGCCGCGAGCGAGTTTCGATAAAATCCTTTACTCTTTGGCAGCGCATTTTGCAAAATTTTCGTCGCGTCATTTTCAAAACCGATTTCGTCAAGGCGTTCGACGCTTGCCGACAAAACGCCATAATTCGTCGGAAATCGGCGCACGAGATTTTGCAAAGAATTCTTCGCTTCATCTCGTTTGCCCGCTTCTTTCTGCAAATCGGCAAGCTCCAACGCATATTCGATTTTTCGGCGTGGCGTTTCGGCGGTTTGCAACAATTTTTGAATGACGTTTTCTTTTCCAGAATTAAAATTTTTGTCCAAAATTACTTCTTCGAGTTCGTAAAAATCTTTCACTTCGCCGAGAAAATATGCGTCGGAAGACTTCTTAATTTCTTGATTCAAAACATTTTGACCTTTTTCATAACTTTTCGTTTTGAAAAGATACTCGGCAAATCCGAGTGCAATGAAGTCTGCGTTTTCAGAATTCCGATTTTGAAATAATTTCTCGATCTTCGCCGCATTTTCGCTCGAACGCGAAGCCAAAACCGCGAGCCGATTTACGGCTTTCGATTTCTGATTGTCTTCTTCGTCGTTCGTTCCGAGCGCGTTGATATATTCTCTGATCGCGTGATCTTGCTCGTGTTTTGCTTCATAAATCGCGCCGATTTCAAAAGCGTAAAGTGTTTCGCCGGAGGATTTTTTCCGCAAACTTTCGATTGTTTCGAGCGCGTCGTCATACTGAAAATAATCCCAGAAAACCGTCGCCGTTTCGAGATAATTTTCTTTTTCGCCTTTGCTCGATGTAACGATTTTCTGCCATTCGCCGCGCGCTTTTTCGTAATCGCCCGATTCGGCAAAAATCTCGCCGCTCGTCGTTTGAAAAGCCGAATTGTTCAAAAATGAGTCGGCGCGTTTTTTCGCCAAAGTTGCCGATTCATTCAAAATTTCACGATTTTTTTGTCCGAACGAACGCGTAAAAGCGATCAATCTTTCGGAAAATTCGGGCGAATTCGGATAAACTTCGTTGAGTTTTCGATAAGCATTAACAGCCGTTTCGTAATTTGAAAGCCTGACGGAAGCATCGGCACGAAAAAGTTCGTAAATGACTGAATCGCTTTTCGCATTTTGTAAAAACACGCGAAGTTCGCCTTTTTCGGCGAGATTGTCGAGAAACATTTCGCGGATTTCCTTCGCTTCAAAATAATATTCCGCGCAAAGTTTACGCCAATCTTCGACACGATTATTCGTCTTGTAAAATTGAAGTAAACCTTTGACGAAATTAATGTTATGAGGAAATCTTTCGTGCGCCGAATTGTAAAGTTTCAAGTAAATTTGCTTTTCAAACTCGTTTCCCGAACTTTTTGAATCGACGAAATCGTTCAGATAACTTTGAATTTCTTCGTCGTTCAATTTTGCGATCAAATCTTCGGAAAATTCTGTAAAATCGCCGTTACGCTTTTCACGAACAAAAAATCTTGCCAAACGGTCGCGCCAGCTTCGCGTTTGAAATTTTTCGAGCGCGGTTTTGTAAAACTGTAATTTTTCTTCGGTCAAACTCGTCTGTTCGAGCCACGAAAGACGCGCTTCGTAAAGCCATTCCTGTTCGGGATATTTTTGGATTTCATTTGAATAAAGCGCAAGAATTTCGGCAGTTTTCTTTTCTTTTGCGAGCGACGCAACCAATTTTGCCAAAATCTCGGCGTAAAAAATTTCGTTCTCGTTCCGCGCTAAATGATCGTTGAAACTGATTTCGGGTTCGTCGTAATAATATTCATTTTTCGGCTTTTCATCGGTCGGAATATTGATTCCCTGATTTCTTTCAAACTTCGTATTTTTCGGAGTTTCAACAGTTTCAGAATCGAAATCTACATAACTTTTCTGTTTTTCAACAGCTTGAAACTTTTCCTGTTTCCCTAAAAAATCTAATATTTTCTGATAAATTTCACGCGCCTTTTCTTCATTTTTGACGGCGACAAAAGCATCGGCAAGCTTTAATGCGGCGTCGGCAAAATCTTTCAAATCGGCATATTTTTCGGCAAATTCGTTCAAATTTTTCTCGGCAATCGCAGTTTCCTTCGTCGCCGTGTAAAGCCGAATTATGTCGAGATACATTTGCGCGAGTTCGGGCGAATTCGGGTTTTCTTTTTTGTATTCTTCAAAAATTCGATATGCAGCGGCACGGTTAAAGTATTTGTTTGCTTCGTTTTCCTGTTCTTTCAAGTGCGCTTGCGGATTCGTGTCGGAAAAGATGAGCGAAATAATTCCGGTCGTAATTCCCGGATTCGTGTCGGCTTTTGCAATGTCTTCGTAAAAACTCAGATCGCCTTTCGTGATCGGCAATTTTCGATTTTCGGCATCGGAAAACATTTCAAAAAGTTGATACAAAATTCGGGCGCGAAGCTCGCTGTTTTGCTTAAAATCTTCGCGGACATAAAGCGTGTAGAGAAACCGCGAAGCGAGTTCGGCATCGTGCGCGCGAAGCAAAATTCGCGTGACGGTCACGAGTTCTTCGGTCGTCCAATTTTTCTTGTTTTGTTCGAGCTTTAAAATTATCGGCGCAGGCGCGTCGTTGCCGTATTCGAAATCGTGATCTCGATAAAGCGCAAGCCGAATCGCCGCGTCGAAATCTGCCGGATTTTTTTGAAATCGCGCTTTTGTTTCCGCGCCGTAAGCCCGCAAACGGTCTTGCTCATCGAGAAAATTGTAGAATTTTTCGGCTTCCGCGTCAGACCAAAAAGGATCGAAAGCCGTTTGATAAACTTTTTCAGCCTCATTCGTTTTTTCAAGTAAAAGTAAAAGTTCGACTTCCTTATCGATCAAAAAAACACGGGTTTCGGGAAAATTTTCTTTTGCTTGACGGACAAATTTCAAAGCTTCTTCATAATCTTTCGTTTCCGTAAGATTTTTTATAATTCGCTCGAAAACTTCAAATATTTCACCGTTTTCTTTGACGATTTGAGCAAAAAATTCTTTGTTCAAAAATTGCGGAAGATCGTGCCGCCGCGCGGTTTGGATCAATCTTTCAAAATAATAAGCGCGATCTTCGGCTGGTGCGGAAAAAAGCATTTTTTTGATAATTTCAGCCTGATCTTCAAATCTGCCGCGCCGTTCGTAAAAAGCCGCCAGATTTTCGTTTTTTTCCGCGTCGATTTCGCTCAGACGAATCAAGTTTTTTTCCGCCGCTTCATAATCGGAAAGTTTTTCGTCAACTTCGGCAAGCTTTTCCAAAATCTTCGGATCGTTCGGCGAGCTTTCGGCAAGTTTTGTAAGATTTTCCCGCGCTTCATTTGTCGGAATTAGAACGATCGCGCTTGCGCCGAAAAATTCCTGTCGCGTGAAGATCGCTTTTTCTATTTCATTATTTGAATCTTCGGCGGAAACCGTTGAATCTTCTGAGTTTATAAAGAAAATCAATCCACAGATGAACACGGATAAACTCAGATAAAATTTCAGATT
>DAITPE010000101.1:0-12586 GCA_036833775.1 Pyrinomonadaceae bacterium
TAGCTTAGCGAATCGCCGCCTGAAGGCGGGACTCTAAACGCTTGAATTAAACTGCTAATTTATCGAATTTTCTTCGATTTCGTCCGTCCGAATTTTTTATGGAAAATGAAAGACTGCAAGTTTTGAAAAATAAACTTGCAGTCTTTGATAATACTATTAGTCTGTTTTTCTGACAAAGAAATCAGACTAATTTATTTTTGAATTTAACTTGCGCTTTCTTCGGTCGCCGTTTCTTCCGTTTTCGGTGCTTCGGCGGGTGCGCCTTCTGCCGTGACGGTCACGGGAATATCGATCGAAACTTCGCGGTGAAGCTTGACCGAAACGTGGTATTCACCCGTTTCTTTGATCGCATCTTTCAATGAAATCTTACGGCGGTCGATCTCGTAGCCTTTTGCCTGCAATGCTTCGGCAATGTCCATTGAAGTGACCGAACCGAAAAGCTGTCCGGTTTCGCCTGCTTTGCGTTCAAAACTGAGCGAAACGCCGCTCATCTGATTGCCTTGCGCTTCGGCGGTCGATTTTTCGACTGCCGCTTTTTTCAAAAGCCAAGCGCGTTCCTGCTCGATCTGTTTGATGTTCGCTTTCGTTGCCAGCGTCGCCAAACCTTGCGGCAGTAAATAATTGCGCGCATAGCCCGCTTTCACTTTAACGACTTCGCCGCGACCGCCCAAGTTTTCAATATCTTCTCTTAAAAGAATTTTCGTTGTAGCCATAATTTTGTAAAAACCTCCTCGGATTTAGTCTGCGACGAACGGAATCAATGCCATCGCACGCGCACGTTTGATCGCTTGCGCGATACGGCGTTGATCTTTCGCGGAAATGCCGGAAATGCGGCGCGGCATAATCTTTCCGCGTTCGGGAATGAACTGTCTCAAATAATCAACGTCCTTCCAATCCACGTAATCAGGCACGACCTGACGCGGACGGCGGCGTTGAAAACGGCGCGGCATCTTTTCGATAAACTCGCTGTCGATGCTGGTTTCAATATCTCTTTCGTCAATAAACTCTTTTTCGTTATCTGCCATTTTATCCTCCTTTTGAAATTACGCCGTTTCCTGCGCTGATTCTTCACTGTTGCGGAAGCTTGCACGTTTCTTCTGCTTATTCTCGCGTTTGGTGCGTTTCTTGTCCGCCGCTTTGCGTTCTTCGTCCACGCGAACCGTCATAAAGCGGATGATCGTGTCATTAACGCGCATACGGCGTTCGAGTTCGGCAATTTCCTGTCCCGAGCCTTCGATCTCAAAAAGAACGTAATAGCCTTCTTTCTTTTTGTTGATCTCGTATGCCATTTTACGGCGACCGATGTCGTCAACTCTGACAACGCTGCCGCCCTGCGATTCGACCAAACTGCTGATCGCTTCATTCAATTTGCCGATATTTTCATCTGACGTTGCAGGATCGGCGATAAACATTACTTCGTATACTCTATTTGCCAATTTCTTTTCCTCCTTTTGGCTCTCAAGCTTTATCTCTCGATAAAGCAAGAAGGTTTGAGATTTTTAATCTCTAGTTATACTGCGCCATTGCTTTTCCGATGCCGTCTGAAACGACGGCGCGAATCGCATCTGCGCTTTTTTCCAAAACTTCACGAATCGTTTCGGCTTCGCTTTTCGAAAAATTGTCGAGCACGAAATCGCTCATACGCGCGAGCGGATGTTTGGGCTGAATGCCGATCCGCAAACGGATAAACTCATTCGTTTTCAAACAATCGATGATCGATCTGAGTCCGTTTTGTCCGCCGTGCGAACCCTGCGGACGAAATCTGATCTTTCCGACCGGAAGCGCGAGATCGTCTGTAATGACGATCATCTTTTTAACGCTGCGGTTCGATTTTTTCAATAAACAACTGACCGATTCACCGCTTAAATTCATAAAAGTCTGCGGTTTGACGAGTTCGACGATTTCGCCGCCGATCTCCGCGCGTCCGATCAACGCCCGACATTCTTCGCGTTTGACCTGCGTTTGCAGTTCTTCCGCCAGTTTGTCAATCAGCATAAATCCTAAATTATGCCGCGTTTTTTCGTATTGCTTGCCCGGATTTCCCAATCCGACGATCAGCCAGTTCTTTTCCGAAAGCGATTCCATAAAACTTTTCGATAAAAGCTTTTACCGAATTAAAAGCTTTCCCGAAAATTATTCAGCGTCTTCAGCCGTTTCTTCAGCCGATGATTCGCCTTCTACTTCAGGTTCGCCTTCGCTTTCAAGCTGCGGTTCGAGTTC
Source organism: Pyrinomonadaceae bacterium (assembly GCA_036833775.1). GTDB lineage: Bacteria > Acidobacteriota > Blastocatellia > Pyrinomonadales > Pyrinomonadaceae > JAJQRF01. The sequence continues at coordinate 2,221 of DAITPE010000101.1, forward strand.
GGATTCGCTGACGATGATGATCGATGCGACGACCGTATCAGCCGGTTCGTGAAACTCCATTCCCGAATCCAATTTCAGATCGGAAACGTGCAGCGATTCACCGACTTTCAATGCCGAAACATCGAGGTTAAATGCTTCCGGCGTTTTTGCCGGTTCGCATAAAACTTTGATCTCGTGAAGCGGCTGGTTCAAAACCGCGCCTTCTTCATTCAAACCTTCGGCTTCGCCGACCAAATGAATCGGAACCGTCATTTCGATCTTTTCGCCTTTGCTGAAACGTCGTAAATCGGCGTGAAGTAATCTTCCTTTGACCGCATCGATCTGGCGGTCTTGGAAAATTACGTCGTTTGCGCCCATTCCGGCAACGTCGAGCGAAAAAACGGTATTAACGCCTGATTCGGTTCTCAAAACAGCCGCCAAATCTTTCAAATCGGCAACTGCCGAAAAACTGTCTTCACCGCCGCCGTAAACGACCACGGGAATTTTTCCCGCCACGCGCAAGCGACGCGAATCGTTTTTCCCGCGTCCTTCTCTTTTTTCTGCTTTGACAGTAATTTTTTCTGACATAACTCTTTTTTAGTAATCAGCAATCGGTAAATGAAATATTTCAGCCTTTTACGAATTGCCGTAAATTAAATGAATAATGATGAAACACTCGTTTCATCGTGAATTGATTTGATTCCCGCCGCCAATAATTTAGCGACGTTCAAAACCTCGATGCGTCCTTCGTTTCGCAAAAGTTCGCCTTTACTGCTGAGCGGAATCGTGTTTGTCACGATCACTTTTTTGATATACGAATTACTGATATTTTCGATCGCCTTACCCGATAAAACTGAGTGCGTAAAGCAAGCGTAAATCTCATTTGCGCCCGATTTTGCAAGTGCTTCGGCAACTTTGCAGATCGTTCCGCCGGTGTCGCACATATCGTCAATAATCAGACAATTTTTACCGCTGACATCGCCGACGATGTTCATCACTTCGGCAACATTCGCTTTTTCGCGGCGTTTGTCGCAAAGTGCCAAACCTGCATTCAATCGTTTGGCGTAAGCTCTGGCGCGTTCTGCGCCGCCCGTATCGGGCGAAACAACGATCAGATTCTCGATCGGATTTCCCCGAAAATACTCAACCACGATCGGCGCGGCGTATAAATGATCGACGGGAATATCGAAAAATCCTTGAATCTGCGAAGCGTGCAGATCGATCGTCAAAATTCTCTGTGCGCCCGCCGTCGTCAAAAGATTTGCGACCAATTTTGCCGCGATCGGCACACGCGGACGATCTTTTTTATCGGAACGCGCATATCCGAAATACGGAATCACGGCGGTCACTCTTTCAGCCGAAGCGCGTCGGAATGTGTCGATCATAATCAACAATTCCATCAAATTTTGGTCGGTCGGCGGGCAAGTCGGCTGAACGATAAAAACATCCGTTCCGCGCACGTTTTCGCCGATCTGAAAATTAAACTCACCGTCCGAAAATCTCTCGGTTGACGCTTTTCCGAGATCACAACTCAGTTGTCGGCAAATGTCTTCCGCTAACAAACGGTGCGCATTTCCCGAAAAAATCTTGATACTGCCAGGAACACTCATTTCGATCTTGAATTCGATTCGGACTAAAAAAAATCCGGCAATAAATCTTGCAGAAAATAAAAAACGAGCATTTTTGCGATTTAAAATGCTCGTTCCGAATAAATAAAAAAAATATGGCTGGGGCGGGAGGGATCGAACCTACGAATGCCGGATCCAAAAACCGGTGCCTTACCACTTGGCTACGCCCCAACAAAAACTTTTTAAGAAACTAAACTCGGAAACGACCTAAAACACTTTTTCAAGTGCCGCGCGATATTCGTCGCGCGAAACAGCCGCTACGGCAAACATTCGCCAATCTTTTTCAGTTTCTAAGGCTTTTATAGTCGCTTGCCGTGTCTCTTGTTTGTCAAATATTGCAAAAACGCTTGCTCCGCTTCCGCTCAAAAGTGCTTGATTTGCGCCGAATTCGAGAAGTTTCGATTTAACTCTGGCAACTTCCGGTTCGACCGCGAAAACGCTCTCTTCAAAATCGTTTTTCAATTTTGTTTGCCGTATATCGAGCTTTTCAGCCTCGATTTGGCAAATTTTGAGAATACTTTTTGACTCAAAATTTGTCAAGTGGAGTGCATTAAGTCTTCTGAACGCTTCGCCCGTCGGCACATCCACGAGCGGCGTGACGATCAGCAGAATTTCCTCGATCACGTCTTTTAATTCAACGATTTCCGTTCCGCGTCCGGTTCCGAGCAAAGTTCCGCCGTAGAAAAACAGCGGCACGTCCGAACCGAGATTTTTTCCGATCTCATTCAATTCATCAAACGAAATTTCGAGCTTCCAAAGTTTTTTCAAACCGAGCAAAGCAACCGCCGCATTCGACGAACCGCCGCCCAAACCGCCGGGTGCGGGAATTCTTTTTTCGAGATGAATCTTCGCTCCTTTTTGTAAATCGAATCTTTCGCGCAGAATTTTCGCGGCTTTGATGATCAAATTCGTTTCATCGGTCGGAATTTTTTCGTTGTCGCAAGTTAAAATTAACTCGTCGGATTCCGAAAAACTCAAATTATCGTGTAGCGAAACGGTTTGAAAAACGGTGCAAAGTTCGTGAAATCCGTCGCCGCGTTTGCCCAAAACGCGCAAATTCCAATTGATTTTCGCAAAAGACGGAAGCGTGAAACCGTTTTCGTTCATTGTTTTAGCTTACAAAAAAGAAAAATAGCGAAGCAAATTTGCCGCGCTATTTTCTTGAAATTCAAAAATTGTTTTCTACTTTCTGAGCAGAAAAACCTGCGTAAAATAATAAGAACCATCGTTGGCGATGGCAACGCCGATCGCCGATTCGACCCAGCGGCTGTCGAGCAGATTTTGCTGATGCGACGAAGAATGCATCCAGCCTTCGACCGCAAATTCGGCGGGTTTGTCGTAGCCGCGATTGAATGCGATATTTTCGCCGATCGCGCGCCAACGGCTGATTCCTAAACTGTCCGCACGATCATTCACCATTTTTCCGTCGAGACCGGAATGGCTGAAAAATTTGTAATTCGCCATATTTTGCGAATGCATTCGCGCAATTTTCGCCACGTCGTCGCTCCATTTCAGCAAGGTTAAACCTTTTTCGGCGCGGATTTGATTGATCAATGCAAACGCTTGCTTTTCGAGCGAAATGGGTGCAAGCGCGTTTTCCGATTTCTCCGGTTTTTCAGCCGATTTCGTTTCGATCACACGCGGACGCGTCATGGCTTTTGCAGTTTCAACGCCGTTTAGACCGTATTTGATGTTGATGTTTTTATCGTTTAAGTCGGATTGAGCGTGTAAAATTCCGACGCTGACGAAAATGAATAGAAATGCGGAAAATATTTTTAGATTTTTCATTGAGACCTCACTTCGGCAGCCCGACATTTTCGTTTTTTCTCACGAAAATCTTAGGCTTTGCGCGTGTTTCTTTTACAAAACACTTGCCTTTTCGGTTAAGGCGCGGTTTTTTGTCGCTTTTTGTTGAAATTTGAATCGGAAATACAGATTCGCCATTATTAAGAAATTTCTAAAGCCGCTTCGTTTCCGATTTTTTTTGGAAAATTTTCGTGATATAAAAAATTCGTATGAAAAAATTATCAATTCTCCTTTTAGCTTTCTCGGTTTTCGTTTCGATCTCGTGCAAAACCGAAGTAAAAACGAATCAAAACGCGGCTGAAAACCCGAAACCTTTGGAAACGGGCAAATCGATCGTGACCGAAAACGGCGTTTATTCGATCGACTTAAAAACGAATCCGACCGAAGTAAAAGCGGGCGAAGAAACGAATTACACGTTTGAAGTGAAAAGCCCGAAAAACGAAACGGTCAGAAACTTTGAGATCGTTCACGAAAAACCGATGCACGTTTTGATCGTGTCGGACGATCTGGAAGAGTTTTATCACGTTCATCCCGATTTGCAGACGGACGGAAAATTTACAGGCAAATTCACCTTTCCGAACGGCGGAAACTACACGGTTTACACGGATTTTACGCTGAAAGGATTGCCGCAATCGGTGCAGAATTTCGCCGTCAAAGTCAGCGGAAAAGAACGCGCAAAAGTTGAACTGAAACCCGACGAAAAGTTTGAAAAAACGGTCGAAGGTTTGCGTTTCGTGATGAAACCGAACGGCGAACTCATTGCTGGTAATCAATTAATGCTCGATTACGACATTTACGATTCTTCAAACAAACCCGTCACCGATCTCGAAAATTATCTCGGTGCAAAGGCACATTTCGTCATCATCAGCAAAGATTTGCAGGAATTCGTTCATGCGCATCCGATGTCCGCCGATAATGTTAAAGCGGAAGAAAAACCGCACGGAGACAATCACGATCACGGCGATAAAATGGCAAATATGGCAAATATTTCGACGGTTTCGGCGCATATTGCGTTTCCGAAAGGCTCGATTTACAAAATTTGGGCGCAATTTCAACGCGGCGGCAAAGTCATCACGGTTCCGTTCACGGTTGACGTGAAACCCGGAAGCAAGGAAAAAGAGATCGACACTTCGAAAGTGAACATTCCCGAAGGCGCATTTAAAGTCGTCGTTTCGAGCGCGGGATTTGCTCCCGAAGAGATCACTTTCAAAAAAGGTCAGCCGCTAAAACTCGCGTTTTACCGCGCCGACAAAGACAACTGCGCCGACGAAGTCGTTTTCAAAGATTTGAACATCAAACAAAAACTTCCCGTCGGCGAAGTAACTCTGATCGATATTCCGACCGACAAAGCGGGCGAATTCAATTTCGCTTGCGGAATGAATATGTTCAAAGGCAAAGTAATCGTGCAATAAAATCAATGGAGAATCCGATTTCCGACGAACATTCAATAGTGATCGACGCTCGCATTAAACTTAACGATTACAAAGTTTATTGGTTTGATTACTTTAAGAAAAGCTTGCCGAATGCCGTAGTTTTCTGGGGAATTTTCGCGCTCGGCTCGCTTTTCTTTGCGTATATTTTGCGCGAAAATGCGGTCGGTTTTTGGTTTTTCGTGATCGCTTCGTTTTTCCTGATATTCATTCCGGCATTGATGTATGCGGTAAATTACCGCGAATTTATGCGCACGGTCAATCGATATATTTCCGGTCTTTCAGATGCCGAAAGAAATTTCAGTATGATCTTCAAGCCGAACAGCGACGGTTTCGATCTTGTAAACGGCAAAAATTTCAGCCATATTTCGTGGTCTTCGGTGAAAAGCGTTTCGGAAAAAGACAATTATTTCATAATGGATTTTCGTTCGCAGCCTTTTATTCTTTCCAAAAGCGGTATTAAAAACGAAAGCGATCTGAACGAACTTAGACTGATCTTGTCGAGCAATCTCGGCAGTAAAGTTAAATTTTTGAATCAATAAAAAACTATGTTGACGGCAAGCGTATTGGCGAAAAATGTGAAAGTCCCGATCTTTACGGTGCGCTATTACACGCGCATCGGTTTGCTCCAACCGCAGAAACAAACGTCGAACGGTTATAAAATCTATCAGCCTGCGGACGAAACGCGTTTGAAGTTTATTTTATCGGCGAAAGATTTGGGGTTTACGCTTGCCGAGATCACACAAATCCTCGACAAAGCCGAACACGGCGAATCGCCTTGCCCATCTGTTAGAAAGATCATCGTGCATCACATCGAAGAAAACAAACGCAAGATGCACGAGCTTCAAAAACTCCAGAAAAAGATGGAAAACGCCCTCAAAGATTGGGAAAATCTGCACGACGAAATGCCGAACGGAACTTCCGTCTGCCATCTCATCGAATCCGTCGCCGCCGAACATTAAATTATTCGGATGGGCAAATTATTTTCACGATGGGAAGTAAAAATATTAGGATGGGGAATATATTTTCACGATGGGCAATTTACCATGCGCTCAGAATCCTGCCTTCAGACAACTTTTAATTTATTCTTCGCACATTTAATTTTCCCTGCTTGACCTGACACTCGCTGACAAGTTGTAGAATCGATTTGTGGAGAAAATTATGGACACGAATCAAACGACGAAGACTTTTACCGACCCGATCTGCGGAATGAAGGTTATGCCTGAAACCGCCGCCGGAAAGCTCGAACATAAAGGCGAAACGGTCTATTTTTGCTCGAACGGCTGTCTCGAAAAATTCAAAAAGCAAATCGAAATGCCGAAACCTGCGCCAATGCCCGCGATGGTTCAGCTCGGACGCAAAAAGGTGAAGGACGAAGATTTCGTCACGCACGTCGATCCGGTCTGTAAAATGCTCGTAAAACCCGAAACCGCCGCCGCGAAATTCGATTTCGAAGGCAAAACTTATTACTTCTGCGCCGTTTCGTGTCAAAACAAATTTCGCCAAAACCCGCAAAAGTTCCTGAATCCCGAAACGAAAGCCGAACCGATGTCCGCGTCCGAAGGCGTCGAATACACTTGCCCGATGGACCCCGAAATCGTCCAGATCGGTCCCGGAATCTGCCCGATCTGCGGAATGGCTTTAGAGCCGAAAACCTTTACGCTCGACGACAAACCCGACCCGGAATTCGTCGATATGAAACGCCGTTTTGCGATTTCGACCGCGTTGACGCTTCCCGTTTTCATCCTCGCAATGGCGGAAATGTTCGTCGATTACAACTCGCTTTTTCCGGCGTTGCCGCACGGTCGCGCTTCGCAGATTTCTCTCTGGATTCAATTTTTATTAGCCACGCCCGTCGTTTTTTACTGCGGACTTCCCTTTTTCGAACGCGCTTTGATTTCGTTCAAAAACCGCGCACCGAATATGTTCACGCTCATCGCCATCGGCACCGGCGCGGCGTATCTTTTCAGCGTCGCGGCGACGTTTTTCCCTTCCTTTTTTCCGCCGTCGATGCGTGACGCACACGGAATGATCCACGTCTATTTCGAATCGGCGGCGGTGATTACAACACTAGTTTTGCTCGGACAAGTTTTGGAATTACGCGCCCGCTCACAAACTTCGTCGGCGATCAAAGAACTTCTCGGTCTTTCGCCAAAAACCGCGACCGTCGTTTTTGAAGACGACACGGAAGCCGAAATCCCGCTCGAAGACGTACAGATCGGCGCGACTTTACGCATCAAAGCCAACGAAAAAATCCCGACCGACGGCGTGATCGTCGAAGGCGAAACCGCGATCGACGAATCAATGATCTCGGGCGAACCGATTCCCGTCGAAAAGAAAATCGGCGACAAAATCATCGGCGGAACACTCAACGGAAACCGCGCAATCTTGATGAAAGCCGAAAAAGTCGGCAACGAAACCCTGCTTTCGCAAATCGTCCAAATGGTCGGCGAAGCCCAACGCAGCCGCGCACCGATCCAAAAACTCGCCGACGTTGTTTCAGGATATTTCGTTCCCGCCGTCGTTTTAATCGCGGTAATTTCGTTCATTGTTTGGATGATTTTCGGTAGTTTTGCCTACGCAATCGTCGCCGCCGTTTCGGTTTTGATTATCGCCTGCCCGTGTGCTTTAGGTTTGGCAACGCCGATGTCGATCATGGTCGGTACAGGTCACGGCGCGCGCAACGGAGTGCTGGTAAAAAAAGCCGAAGCTTTAGAGATTTTAGAAAAAGTAAACGTCGTCGTCGTCGATAAAACCGGAACTTTGACGATTGGGAAACCTGCGCTTCACAGCGTAATTACGAATTACGAATTACGAATTACGAATGATGAAATTTTAAGGATTGCGGCGAGTTTGGAAAAATCGAGCGAACATCCGCTCGCAAACGCGATTGTGAACGCGGCGAAAGAGAAAAATATCGAGTTTTTGAAAGTTGAAAATTTCAAATCGGAAACAGGTGTTGGAATTTCGGGCGAAATCGGCGGAAAGTTTTATAAAGTCCAAAGTCCGAAGTCCAAAGTCCAAACCATCGAAAATTTACAGAATGAAGGAAAAACCGTCGTCGAAGTTTTTGAAAACGACGATTCGATCGGTTTTTTGGTAATTGCGGACGAAATCAAATCGAATGCGAAAACTGCGATTGAACAACTTCATAAACATAAAATCGAAGTCGTGATGATGACGGGCGACAATGCGAAAACTGCGAATTTTGTCGCGCAAAACTTAGGCATCGACAAAGTTTTTGCCGAAGTAAAACCTGCCGATAAAGCGAATAAAATAAAAGAACTTCAAGCCGCAAACAAAACGGTCGCAATGGCTGGCGACGGCGTGAACGACGCGCCTGCATTGGCGCAGGCAAACGTCGGAATCGCAATGGGAACAGGAACCGACGTGGCGATCGAAAGCGCGGACATTACGCTTTTGAAAGGCGATCTGAACGGAATTTTAAAGGCGAAAGTATTATCCGAAAACGTGATGAAAAATATTCGTCAAAATCTGTTTTTCGCATTTATTTACAATCTCGTCGGCGTTCCGATTGCAGCGGGCGTTTTATTTCCGATCTTCGGAGTTTTACTTTCGCCGATGATCGCTTCGTTGGCGATGACGTTCAGTTCGGTTTCGGTCATCACGAACGCTTTGCGCTTACGAAATTTAAAGTTGTAAAATAAAAATTGCGAAAGATTTTCGATTTCAAGGGGTTTTCAATGACAAAAGCAGATTATATTCCGGCGTTGCGTTTCGAGTTTTTGACAAAGTTTTACGATCCGCTCGTGCGCTATTCGACGCGTGAAGCGGCATTCAAAAATGCGCTGATAAAACAGGCAAATTTGAGCGAAAACCAGAAAATTCTCGACATTGCCTGCGGAACGGGAACGCTTGTTATTTCCATCAAAAAGAAATATCCGAAAATTAATTTGACAGGTTTCGACATTGACGAAGAAATCTTAAAAATGGCGCGGAAAAAGGCGAAACTTTCGCATTCGGAAATCAATTTCGAGCAAGGGTTTTCCGATAATTTGCCGTTTGCAAACGAATCTTTCGACCGCGTTTTTTCGACGCTTTTCTTTCATCATTTGACGCTCGAAAGAAAGCACAAAACTTTGCAGGAAATCTTGCGCGTTTTGAAACCGAACGGCGAATTTCATCTCGCTGATTTCGCGCTTCCGCGCAACAAATCGCAGTTCGTTCTTTCAAAATGGATTCGCTTGATCGACGGTTTTGAAACGACGCACGACAATTTGCGCGGACGTTTGAAATTATTGATGGAAGAAAACGGTTTTCAAGCGGTCGAAAGAACCGGATATTACAAAACGATCATCGGCACGATCAGACTTTTTAAGGCAGTAAAATCATAATTTATGACAAAAATCGCATTGGCAATTCACGGCGGCGCGGGAACGATTTCAAAATCGGAAATGACCGCCGAACTCGAAAAAGAATATCGAAACGGACTTAAAAACGCGTTGCGGACTGGTTGGGAAATTCTCTCGAAAAACGGTTCCGCGCTCGATGCGGTCGAAGCGGCAGTCGTCGAACTCGAAAATTTCCCGCTTTTTAACGCCGGACGCGGCGCGGTTTTTACGCACGAAGGCAAAAACGAACTCGACGCTTCGATCATGAACGGCAAAAACCTTCGCGCCGGTTCGGTTGCTTTTGTCAAAAACGTCAAAAACCCGATCAAATTGGCGCGGCTCGTGATGGAAAAAACCGAACACATTATGCTCGGCGGCGAAGGCGCAAACGAATTTGCGCGTGAAATGAAAGTCGAACTCGCACCGGACGAGTATTTTTTCACCGAACATCGCTATTTACAGCTTACAAAAGCGATCGAAGCCGGAAGAATCCAACTCGATCACGCTTCTGATGATGTTTCAGATTCCAAATTCCAAATTCCAAATTCCGACAACCAAAAACCAAAGACCAAAGACCAAAAACCTTTCGGCACGGTCGGCGCGGTCGCTTGCGATTTTTCGGGAAATCTCGCCGCCGCAACATCGACGGGCGGAATGACCAACAAAAAGTTCGGACGCATCGGCGACACACCGATCGTCGGTGCGGGAACTTACGCCGAAAATGCCACGTGCGCGGTTTCCTGCACCGGGCACGGCGAATTTTTTATGCTCGGCGCAACCGCTTTCGACGTTTCGGCGCGGATGAAATATCAAAATTTATCTTTAGAACAAGCCGCAAACGAAGCGATAAATTATCAAACCGAGATTGGCGGCGAAGGCGGTTTGATCGCGGTCGATAATTCTGGAAATGTCGCTTTGCCTTTCAATTCGGACGGAATGTATCGCGGATTCGTGACGGCGAACGGAAACTTCAAGGTCGAAATTTACCGATAAAGTAAAGCTTAAAACTTTCTCAAATCAAATTCTTCCAAATTCTAATCGGAAAGATGATTTAAGACATTGAGAAGCAAAATAATTCTGAATTCTGCATTCTAAATTATCATCCGTAAATACTGCACGTTATTTATTTGGAAGTAATCGGACAAAATCATTTAAAGGTAAAAAAAACTTC
>DAITPE010000102.1:0-12568 GCA_036833775.1 Pyrinomonadaceae bacterium
AATCGAGAGAAGCTGCAAAAGCTTTTAAGTGCAGGTTTTCTTCCACTAGGTCATCATATTTTTTTTGTAATTCAGCTAATCTTTCTAATAAATCAACTTTTTCAATTCCACCTGACTTTTCCCAACCTTTTTGTGGGTTAGTTGCAAATGCTAAAGCTAAACTTGTAACGACATTTGCTTTTAACTCATCTAATGATTTCCAGTAATTCCAATGATGTTTGTTACCAACTTTTTGTTTGAATTTTTTAAGTTTTTCGCGGACTTCTTCATTCATTTCAGCTTTACCGACCGGAATACTGTCTTCATCTGAACGGGTAAATGCTAATACAGGGATGTTTCTTGAAACAGCGAAATCGTATTCTTTTTCCGTGTAACTTATTCCGCTTTCTGCTTCAATAGAACCGTATTTACCGCCGATTATAAGAACATAATAATCAGAATCTTCGATAACTTTTTCAATATGTTCCCACGCCGTATCGTTGACAGCAGGGAAGATTTCCATTCCCGCAGGAAATTGATTGAGTTTTAAAATTGCGTTCAAAACCGCCTGTCTTTCTTCTTGTAAATCTTTGAAAGTTGAACTTACGAAAATTTGATAACGTGGTTGAGCCATAATCTATTCCTGATCTACTTTGAAACGAGTTTTATCTGTATGACAAAGAGTAACTTAATTTCTTCCTTCAAAAGCATCAATGATTTCTTGCGGTGTTTCGTCGAAATCGTCGGCAATCCAAATCTTGCCGTCATCCATTCCAAACCAATCTTCTTCGGTTTTGATGGGCGAAAGTTTGGCGACGGGTTTGCCGTCGCGTTCGATGATAAATTCTTCGCCGTTCAAAGCTTTCTGCAAAATTTCCGTCCAACTTTTTTCAGCCGTTTGCAATGTTATCTGCGTCATCTTAAAACCTCTTCGCAAATATTTTAACTGAAAAACAAATACTGTTAAATTCGTGAAACACAAAGTTTTTTGAGCGAATTCGAGTAAAACCGCTAATCGGAAAATATATAAGCTGCTTTCCAATCGGGATCGACGGTTAATTTGCGGTGCATTTTCTTTATTTTTTCGATGTCTTCGCGTGTATTATCGGTGATAACGTCGAAATCTTTTTCCATTGCTTTGATAATTGCTTCGAGGTGATGCGCTTCGAGGACTTGGAAGTTTTCTTTTTCATAGACCAATTCGGTGTTGCCTTTGCAGGGCGGCATTACGTCTTGAAGAGTTTTTACGTTGCACGATGCAGGATTATCGTAAAAACCGCCTCGCGCATAATAGCCGAGTTTGACCTTTGCTTGAGCGAAACAAAAATTGAGGATCAAAGTATAAACCGAGCCGTCGCGGTCTTCTTCAAGGGTGTTGAAAACGTGTTTGCGAAAATGTTCGATTCCGTACGGATAGGCGTAAAGCGGCGAAAAACGAACACTATATTTATATTTCGGTTCGGGATTGTCACGATCGGTCATTTTTTTGATGAGCGGCTCTTTTTCGAGCAGAAATTCCCAGATTTCGTCGTCGCTCATTGTCATCAGTTTGTTTCTGAGCGTTTCATCGTAAATGTCTAAATAATCGTCTCGCATTTGCTTAATCCTCGTCTTCGTCTTTGTGGCGCGGCAGTTTTTGTTTGAGCAATTCTTTGGTGCGCGAATTTTTGAAGGGCAGCCAATGATCGTTGTCCCAATCGAAAAGCTCCAGACCGCTGAAACGCGCTTTGTATAAATACGCGGGATTTTGCGGGTAAAAATGACCGAGATAGTGATAATACATATTTCGGCTCTGAGCGTATTTTACTTCGAGCAAAAACGTCAGCGTTCCCAAACTGCGGTTTTTTTCGTTCAAATCCCAAAAAGCCGATTTGCCGTAAGTTGCAAACCTGCCGACCTCGAAAAAACTGCAAGCGACGAGTTTTTCGCCTTTGAAAACGCAAACTTCCATTTTCGTCGAGCCGTCGTTCGATTGATATTTATACATTTCGAGTAGTGATTTGCGGGGCATTTCGCCGTGCCGTGCATAATTGTAGATTTCGTGCAGTTTCGATTTTTCGGGCGTGATGCGAAGCGGTCGGATGACGGTTTGCAGATCGCGGTTTTTATTCAAAACGCGCCGTAAACTCTTGGTAAATTTGAATTCCCAAAGTTTATAGCGCGTCGGAAATACTTTGAAATAGCGACCTTTGTAAGAATCATAATTTGCACGCGAAACGTCCCAACTGCCGTTTACCCAACCCTCTGCCCAATAATCCTCGACAATTTCGTCTGTTTCGGAAAATTCGATATGTTTTTCTTCTTGGAAAACCTTTGCGAATATACAATCATTACCGTAAAAAGGTTTACCGTTTCCATCATAGCCGTCGTTTTCGATATGACAAAATTCATCGACATCGTGATGTTCGAAACCTATTTCATAAAGAAAATCTTCTACCTTTTGATCAAGCCGCAAATAACCCATAGCGAACCTCGAAATTATGTGATTTACAAAAATATTAATTTTTCAGCGCAAAAAAGGCAAGATTTTTTTGTAAAATCCGGTCGTTCAAACTTTCTTCAATAAAACTAAAAATCGGAAAAATAATAGGCGACCTTAAAGTTTTCGTCGGAGTTGCAGATTTCATACCAGCTTTTTATTTTTTCGATGTCTTCGCGTGTGTTGTCGGTCATTGCGTCGAAGTTTTTCTCCATCGAATCGATAATTCCTTTGAGATGATTGGCTTCCAAGAGGTGAAAATACTGCTTTTCGTGAGTCAATTCTTCCTCGTCGATTACGGCAGGCATCACGTCGTCGGCTTTTTTGACATCGCACGAAGCCGGATTATCGTAATAACCGCAGGTTGCAAAATAGCCCATCTTGACGTAATCGTGTGCAAAGCAAAAATCTTCGACGGCAGTATAGATCATTGCGTCGTAATCGTCTTGATATTCGTTATATTTCAGAAACAATTTGCGCATATGGTCTATGCCCTGGGCATAAGCAATGATCAATATCGAATGAGTGTTGAATTTGTATTTGCGGTCTGGATTTTTCCAGTCGCATAATTCTTTGATCATTTCCTCGCGGTCGAGAAAAAACTGCCAAAGCTCGTCATCGTCAAACGCGACGATCTTGTCTTTCAGCCCGACATTGAAAAGGTCTAATTTATCTTCACGCATCAATTACCCCTAAATTCTGCAATTACTTCGATTTTTCCGACGATATTTCGATTAAATTCTTCCAAATCTTCCGCCGGAATCCAGTATTCTTCGTGCGTTTCGCCGCCGACGATCTTGGTTTCGTAATTGTCGAGAAACTCTTTGCGGACATCGAATTTCGTGACGTAGCCGACTTTGTCATCGTTATATTTCGCGTTCCAATCGCGGGCGATCTGCGCGGCGTAGGCTTCGTTGCAGACGGGATAAAAGATCGGCTGTTCGGGCAGACGCGGCGGAAATGCCGTGAAGCCGCTTTGTTCGATCAATGCCAATTCTTTCGTTCCCGTCGGTCGGTAAAGTGTGATAGTTTCCATAATTTTTTTATTTTAAGTCCTCGATATTTTTGAGTTTTTCGTCAAATCGTTTCAAAAAATCGCCGGAATCGCTTTTGAATCATAAACGCATACCAAAACGCTCAGAAAAAAATCTGCGGTATATTTTACAATTTTCAGTCATAAAAACAAGAAAATAAATTGACAAGACATATTTGCGCTCTACGTCAATATATTTGCATTGCGCATCGACATATTTGTGTCCTACATCAATATATTTGCATCTTATGTCAATACATTTGTATCTCGTATCGATATATTTGTATCTCATATTAATATATTTGTATTCTACGTCAATATATTTGTATTCTGCGTCAATATATTTGCATATAAAAGATAAATATGTGTAATAATGAGTTGATTATTGAAGGATAGAGGTGAAACAAAATGCTGAAATTTAATCCGAAAAGAATTTTCGATATGCGCGGGATTTATAAGACCACTAATTTTTTCGTAAAACTCGGGTTCGGTTATGCCAAAGCGAGCCGATTTTTGGAAAATAAAAGTCAGTTCGTTAAAATCAAAGACATCGAGAAAATCTGCATCGCGCTCAACTGCACGCCGAACGATCTGTTTGAATGGAAACCCGACGCAAACACAGTTTTGCCAGAAACACATTCGCTCAACGCACTCGAAAAACGCGAACAAACGAAGAATTTACAGGAATTGGTCAAAGATATTCCGTCACACAAACTCGCGCTCATCGAACAGCTATTGAATGAACTTAAATAAGTGATAAGTGATAAGTGATAACGGATAATGAAAGACAATTCACTATCCGTTATCACTTATCACTTATCCGTTAATTGCCGTTCCGCCGGTGGCGAGATAGAGAACCGCCATTCTGACGGCAACGCCGTATTTTACTTGGTCTAAAATCAAACTTCTCGAACTGTCGGCAACGTCGGACGAGATTTCAATGCCGCGATTCATCGGTCCGGGATGCAGGACAATCGCGTCTTTTCTCGCGTGTTCGAGGCGGTCGTTCGTCAAGCCGTAATGAATCGAATATTCGCGTAAGGTAGGGAAATAAGCCGAATCCATTCTTTCCTTTTGAATTCGCAAGATCATCACGACATCGGCTTGCGCGATCGCGTCTTCGATATGTTCGCAGACTTGCAGATTATTTTCGGCAAGATGCGCGAAATCATTCGGGACGAGCGTTTTCGGTCCGGCAACGCGGACTTTTGCGCCGAGTTTGGTCAGTAAATGAATGTTCGAACGCGCCACGCGGCTGTGCAAAATATCGCCGACGATGGCGACTTCCAAACCGTCGATCTTGCCTTTGTGTTCGCGGATCGTCATCGCATCTAAAAGTGCCTGCGTCGGATGTTCGTTCGCGCCGTCGCCCGCATTGACGATCGCGGCTTTGGAAACTTTTGCCAATTGATGCGGAACGCCTGCGCTCGAATGACGCACGACGATACAATCGGGCTGCATTGCATCTAAATTTAACGCTGTATCAACGAGTGTTTCGCCTTTCGTCACGCTCGAAGATGAAACCGAAATATTCACTGCATCAGCCGAAAGACGTTTCGCGGCGAGTTCGAACGAAGTGCGCGTGCGCGTCGAATTCTCGAAAAACAGATTGATCACGGTTTTCCCGCGAAGCGTCGGAACTTTTTTAATTTCACGCGCATTTATCTCGCGAAAATTCTCCGCAGTATTCAAAATCCCGATAATTTCTTCGGCAGAAAGATTGCGAATCCCAAGCAGATCGCGTCGGCGATACGGTTTGTCCATAATTCAATTTACAAAAAAAGCAAGGCATCGAACCTTGCTTTAACAAAATTATTCTGACGGTTTTTCGTAAATCCAAACGGCTTCTTCTTCGTCGTATTCTTTGAGCATCACTTTGATGATCTCGGCTTTTTTAGTCGGAACGGTTTTGCCGATGTAGTCTGCCTGAATCGGCAATTCACGATGTTCTTTGCCGCGATCGATCAAAACGGCGAGCTGAACGCGATTCGGGCGACCGAAATCCATCAATTGATCGAGCGCGGCGCGAATCGTTCTGCCCGTATAAAGCACGTCGTCAACGAGAATAATCGTTTTGCCTTCGATGTCGTGCGTCAATTCGGTGCGGTTGACGATCGGATTTGCGCCGACGGTCGAAAGATCGTCGCGGTAAAGCGTGATGTCGATAATGCCGTAAGTCGGCGATTTTCCTTCGAGATCGGTGACCTTTTCAACGATGCGCTCGGCAAGCGGAACTCCGCGACGGCGAATTCCGACGATATAAAGATCGTCTGCGCCTTGATTTTCTTCAACGATTTCCGACGCAAGACGCGAAAGTGCACGTTTCATCCGCGCCGCATCCATAATTTTCGATTTTTCAAGTAATCCGTATTCGTCTGCCATAATTTTCAAGGGAAAATCGTATCACCGACGAGTTTCAAGTTTCAAGTTTCAAGTTTCAAGTTTTTCAACTAAAATAGATTCGTTTGAGGATAAGCTTATGGCATTAGCGAAATCATATCCGATATTTTCCGTCGAAAATTATCTCGATTTTGAACGTATTCAAGCTGAAAGACACGAATTTCTCGACGGCAGCGTTTACGCAATGGCTGGCGAAAGTCCGCGTCATAGTTCGATTTGTTACAATTTATACGGAATTACACATAACCAACTTCGCGGTAAAAGTTGTCGCGGATTTTCGCCGAATATGAAGGTTGCCACGAATGAAAAAGGGTTATTTTCATATCCTGATCTGGCAATCGTTTGCGGCGAACCGAAATTTCACGATGAAAAAAGCGATGTTTTGACGAATCCGAAAGTGATTTTTGAAGTTCTATCGCCTTCGACCGAACATTACGATCGCGGCGAAAAGTTTTTGCGCTATGTCAACGGAATCGAAAGTTTGACCGAATATGTTTTAATTTCGCAGGACAAACCTTTTATCGAAATATTTACCAAACAACAAAACGGCGAATGGGAGAAAAGCGAAATCGAAGGTTTAGATTCGGAGTTTAATATTGATTCGATCGAATGCCGCATCGCTTTATCGGAACTCTACGATTTGATTCAATTTCCTTAAAGATGTCTTTATACGAGAAACTAATTCGTCCATTCCTTTTTACCATTGCGCCCGAAACAGCTCATGAAATCGGCATCGAATCTTTGAAAATCGGTTTGAGTTCGGAAGCGGCGCAGAATTTCGCATCGAAAAAGTTTGCGGTTGAAAATTTCGGCGAGATCGAAAGATTCGGTTTGAAATTCAAAAATCCGCTCGGAATAGCTGCCGGTTTCGATAAAAACGGAATCGTCGTCAATCAGCTTGCTGCGCTCGGTTTCGGATTTGTCGAAGTTGGAACGGTGACTTTTAAACCGCAAAATGGAAACGAAAAGCCCAGACTTTTTCGGCTTCCCGAAGATAAAGCGTTGATAAATCGGCTCGGTTTTAATAATCAGGGAACTGAAAAAGTCGTCGAAAGATTGAAAAAGTTAAATCCGAAATGCGTTTTAGGTGTGAACATCGGCAAAAATAAAGACGTTCCGAATAACGAAGCGATCGAAAATTACTTAAAAAGTTTCGATCTCGCGCACGAAGTTGCCGATTATATTGCGGTCAATGTTTCTTCGCCGAATACGCCGAATTTGCGCGAACTGCAAAAAGCGGAAAATTTGGAAGAACTTCTTAAAGAATTACAGAAAAGAAATAAAGAACTTTCGGCAAAACCTTTGCTGGTAAAAATCGCGCCGGATTTGAACGAAGCCGAGATCGAAGCGATCGTTGATATTGTTTCGCGTCTCGGATTGTCGGGAATTATTGCGACGAATACGACGATTTCGCGCGAGAATTTGAAATCCAAGATCAATGAAACAGGCGGTTTGAGCGGAAAACCCGTCAGAGAAAAATCGACTGAAGTCATCAAAAAAATCTATAAATATTCAAACGGGAAAATCCCGATCATCGGCGTTGGCGGAATTTTTACGGCGGAAGATGCGTTTGAAAAAATCGCCGCCGGAGCGTGTCTTTTGCAGGCTTACACCGGATTTATATATCAAGGAATTTCGTTTGCGAAGGAGATAAATTCGGCTTTGAACCGCATTTTAAGAGAAAAAGGTTTTGCAAATTTGGATGAAGCCGTTGGTTTTAATTCAAATCCGAAATCCGAAATCCCAACTCCCAAATCGTTCGGGGTTTGACAGTTTTACAGCAAAAGTTATAATAATCGTTTGCGTTTTGCGCTGTTTGAAACGAAAGTTTATTCTGTAAAGATGATTGTTGACCTGTTTACAATTAATTCGCCGTATGAGTTTGATGTTGCGATTCCGAAAGAGGAAATCGAACTTGAAAGCGAAGATGCTAAGCTCAAAACGGATGCGAAAATAAAGGGGAAAATTTATAAACGCATCACGCAGGTTGACGTCGAAGGAAATGTTTCGGCAAACATCGAAACCGAATGTTCGCGGTGTTTACAGCCGCTCGAAAAAGAATTTGAAATTCCGTTTAGCGTGAGTTTTGTCACGCCCGAAAATTATACGGAAGAAAAAGAAGCCGAGATCAACGAAAAAGATTTACAGGTTTCTGTATTTGAAGGTGATAAAATAAATCTTTCCGAAATTGTTCGGGAACAGATTTTATTAAATTTGCCGACGCAAGTTTTTTGTCAAGATGACTGCAAAGGTTTATGTTCGATTTGCGGTATAAATCGTAATTTTGAAAATTGCAGTTGCGAAGAAAAAGAAATTGACCCGCGATGGTCAGCATTGAAAAATTTAAAGTAAGTAATTGGTCTTTGACCTTTGATCTTTGAATGTAAAAATCAAAGGTCGAAAATCCAAGTTCAAAGTTCGAATTTTTAGAGGTAATTATGCCAAATCCTAAGAGAAGACATTCAAAATCACGCACACGTCAACGCCGCGCACACGACGCGCTGAAAGTTCCGCAATTTTATTTAGATAAAGAAAGCGGCGAACCGAAAGTTCCGCATCGTGTCGATGCCGAAACGGGAACGTATAAAGGTCGTCAGATTTTGGACGCGAAAGATTCCGAATAATTGTAATTTTCGATTTGCAATTTTCGATTTGCGATTGATATTGTCTATTCAATCGTTGTAGATTATAGAGTTTTCAGTTTTAAATAATTCTACAAAATCGCATTTTAATAATCGTAAATAATCCAGAATGACACAAAACGCAGGCATCATCGGAATGGGACACGCTTATCCGAGCGGAATTTTGTCCAACGCCGATTTGGAAAAGATCGTTGAAACTTCCGACGATTGGATAACGACGCGCACAGGAATCAAACAACGGCATAAAGCCGCTGAAAATGAATATACTTCGCAATTCGGCACTAAAGCCGCGCAGCAAGCACTTGAACGCGCGGGATTGAAAGCGGAAGATATTGACATAATTGTTTGCGCTACGACCACGCCCGATCAGATAATGCCTTCGACCGGTGCGCTCATTCAAGCCCAACTCGGCGCAGTAAATGCCGCCGGGATGGATATTTTTGCGGCTTGTTCGGGCTTTTTATACGGAATTACGATGGTCGAATCGATGATTCGCACCGGACAAATCCGTTATGCACTCGTGATCGGCGCAGAAGTTTTGACGAAATATGTCGATTATACGGATCGTTCGACTTGTGTGATCTTCGGCGACGGCGCAGGCGCGGCAGTTCTCGGTCCGGTTCCAGAAGGAAAGGGAATTTTGGCGACCAAGATCAAATCCGACGGACGCTACGAGGAACAGCTTTACGCACCCGGCGGCGGAACGAAGCTCGGCACGACGCACGAAACAATCGATAACCGCGAACATTTTTTCAAAATGAAAGGCAATGAACTTTTCAAGGTTGCGGTGCGTTCGATGTCCGATATTTCCAAAGAAATGCTCGACAAAACAGGTTATACTGTCGAAGACGTTGACATCGTGATTCCGCATCAGGCGAATCAGCGCATAACGGATGCGGTTGCTTCGCGGCTCGGCGTAGCTGAAGAAAAAGTTTATTCGAATATTGCTTTTCATGGAAACACTTCATCGGCTTCGATTCCGATCGCAATGGACGAATGTTTGGAAGCGGGCAAGATCAAAGAAGGCGATCTGGTTTTGCTGACCGCTTTCGGCGGCGGTGTGACTTGGGGAGCAACTGTTATTAGGTTTTAGTCCTTTGTCCTTAGTCCTTTGCCGTCGGCAAGGTTGGCTAAGTGAAAACCAAGGACAAATGACGAAGAACAAATGACGAAATTAGCTTACATTTTTCCGGGACAAGGTTCGCAAGCCGTCGGAATGGGCAAAGATTTGTATGATAACTTTGCAGTTTCGCGTGAAGTTTTTGAAGAAGCAAACGACGCGCTCTGTTTTTCGCTTTCCGAATTGTGTTTTAATGGAACAGCGGAAGATTTGGCTTTGACGGCAAATACGCAACCCGCGATTTTGACAACCTCGATCGCCACCTTTCGAGCGATGGAAGCCGAAGGTTTTCCGATGCCGGATTTTGTCGCCGGACACAGTTTAGGCGAATATTCTGCGTTGGTTGCGGCTGGCGGAATGAGTTTTGCGGATGCGGTCAAAACCGTTCGCAAACGCGGAACTTATATGCAGGAAGCCGTTCCCGTCGGTGTCGGCGCGATGGCGGCAATTCTCGGTTTACCGCTCGAAACAGTCGAAGTTGCTTGCGAAGATGCTGCCGAAGGCGAAGTTTGTTCGCCTGCAAATATTAATTCTCCGGCGCAGATCGTGATTGCGGGAAGTGCCGATGCAGTCGATCGTGCAATTGAAATCTTGAAGGAACGCGGCGCGAAACGTGCGATAAAGTTGAACGTTTCTGCGCCTTTTCATTGCGACTTGATGTTTCCGGCGCAGGAAAAACTTGCGAAAGATCTTGCGGAAATCGAGTTTAAGTATTTAAAATTCCCGATTATTGAAAATGTTACAGGCGAGGCGAACACCGACGGCGAACGCGTCAGATTGGCTCTGACCGAACAAGTTTCTTCGCCGGTTCGTTGGGCGCAATCGGTGGAAAATCTGATCGTGCAGGAAGTTTCGACGTTTGTCGAAGTCGGTGCGGGAAAAGTTTTATCGGGTTTGGTTCGCCAAATCAATCGTGATGTTCGCTGTTTGAACGTCGAAAGTTCGGAAAGTTTAAGAAATACATTAGAATCATTATAATTAAGAAAATTAAGAGGAGAAAATATGTCAGAAGTTCAAGATAAAATTAAACAAATTATTGTTGACGAATTAGGCGTTGACGAAGCGGAAGTAACGGAAAATGCGCGTTTCATCGAAGATTTAGGCGCAGATTCATTGGATTTGGTCGAACTCGTGATGCGTTTTGAAGAGGAATTCGATATTGAAATTCCCGACGAAGATTCGGAAAAAATCCAAAGCGTTCGCGACGCATACGCTTACGTCGAACAACATAAACAAGCTTAATTTCAAGTAGTAAGTAGAGAGTAGCGAGTAGAGAATTGTTCTTTGCTCGCTACTCTCTACTTACTACTCTATAATAATTTTATGAAACGTCGTGTAGTTGTAACCGGACTCGGATTAGTAACCGCCAACGGCAATGACGTGCCGTCAACTTGGGATGCGCTCAAACGCGGAGAAAGCGGCGCGGATTTAATCAAAAAGTTCGATACCGAAAACTTTCCCGTCAAGTTTGCCTGCGAAGTCAAAGATTTTAACGTCGAAGATTTTCTGGACAAAAAAGAAGCGCGTCGAATGGGCGCATTTTCGCATTTTGCGATCGCCGCCGCTGACGAAGCCGTTAAGGACAGCGGTTTGAAAATCGACGAATCAAACGCCGAAATGGTCGGAACTTATATCAGTTCGGGCATCGGCGATTTTTGGGCGATCGAGCGCGAACACGAAAAATTATTAAATGCGGGTCCGGGCAGAGTTTCGCCGTTCTTTATCGTTTCGGCGATCGTCAATCTCGCTTCGGGAAATGTTTCGATTCGTCACGGCGCAAAAGGACCGAATTCGGCGACGGCAACGGCTTGTTCGGCAGGCGCACACGCGATCGGCGACAGCTTTCGATTGATCGAGCGCGGCGATGCCGACGCGATGATCTGCGGCGGCGCGGAATCGGCAATTACACCGATGTCGGTCGCGGGCTTTGCTTCGATGCGTGCGCTTTCGACGCACAACGAGGAACCCAAAAAGGCATCTCGTCCGTTTGACGCGGAACGCGACGGTTTCGTGATCGGCGAAGGCGCGGGAATTCTGATTCTTGAAGAATTAGAATTTGCGAAAGCTCGCGGCGCAAAGATTTACGCTGAAATTGTCGGTTATGGGATGAGCGGTGATGCTTTTCACGTGACGATGCCGGACGAAACCGGAAGCGGCGCGATTCGTGTGATGACAAAAGCCATCAAAGATGCGGGAATTTCGCCCGAACAGATCGGTTACATCAATGCGCACGGAACTTCAACACCGTATAACGACAAATTCGAAACGCTTGCGATCAAAAAAGTTTTCGGCGAACACGCTTATAAACTTGCGGTCAGCTCGACAAAATCGATGACCGGACACGCACTCGGCGCCGCTGGCGGAATCGAAGCCGTAATTTCGGTTTTGTCACTAAAAGAAAATCAGTTGATGCCGACGATAAATTATGAAAATCCCGATCCCGAATGCGATCTGGATTACGTTCCCAACGAACCGAGAAACGCGGAAGTGGAATTTGCGCTTTCAAACAGTTTCGGTTTCGGCGGAACAAATGCCTGTTTGATTTTCAAACGGTTTGATGATTAAGTTTTATATATCAAACTTTTAGAACTTTGCGCTCCCCTCGTATCGACCTGAAAGTTTCGCATAAAGCGAAAAGGAGAACGACGGGATGAAAAAATCAGACGTTATCAAGGCTTGGGGCAAGATTTTGACGGGAAATCAGCCGTCACTTTCGATTGAAATTACACGCGAATGTCCACTACGATGTCCGGGTTGCTATGCTTACGAACCCGAACATTTAAGCGAGATCGGACAAAATTTGCGGACTGTCAGCGATTTTAAGGGCGATGACTTAATTGACAAAATCTTGGAGATTGTCAAAGAGCATCGCCCTTTGCATTTATCGCTCGTCGGCGGCGAACCGCTCGTTCGTT
>DAITPE010000103.1:0-12534 GCA_036833775.1 Pyrinomonadaceae bacterium
CGGAATTGTCGGTTATATTTACGGTCTTTTAAATGGAAATGCGAGTATGACCGCATTTATCCCGTCAATTTTCGGTCTGGTCATTGCAGTTTTGGGATTTTTTGCTTTAACGAAGGAAAATCTGCGAAAACATATTATGCATTTTTCGATGCTGATCGGTCTTGCGGGTTTTCTGATTCCTGCCGGTCGCCTAATTTCCAAACTCGGCGATCTGACGCTTTCGGCAGCGGTCATTTCACAGCTTGCGATGGCTTTGATCTGTCTCGCGTTCGTCGTTTTGGGCGTGAAATCGTTTATTGATGCACGCCGTTCAGGGGCAGTTTAATTTCAACTTCCAAACCGCCGCCGTCCGCATTTTTTGCATAAATTTTACCTTTATGCGAGGTTACGGCTTGTTCGGCAATGGCGAGTCCTAAACCGACTCCGCCCGAAGTCCGTTCGCGCGCTTCGGCAACGCGGTAAAACGGCTTGAATAATTTGTCGAGTTCGTTTTCGGGAACGCCTTCGCCGTGATCGCGGATTTTCACGACGACGTTCGATTTATCTTTTTCGAGCGAAACGTCAACGACGTCTTTCGTGTAACGCAAAGCATTTCGCAGAACATTTTCGACCGCGCTTCGCAAAAGCGTTTCGTTTCCCGCAACTTCACAATCCGCATTCTGCACGAATTCGACCTTTTTACCTTGCGCCGCTGCTTCAAAATTCGCGTCCGCCGCAACTCTTTCGACCAATTTGCACAAATTCACTTTTTGCTTTTGAATCAATTCCGATTGACTTTCAAGCTTGGCAAGCGTCAAAATCTGCCCGATCATTTCGTTCAGTTTTTTGCCTTCGCGTTCGATGCGGTCGAGCAATTTGTCGTTTTCGGGATTCGATTTTTGTTTCGCAAGTTCGAGCGCAACATTCAAACGCGCGAGCGGCGAGCGAAGTTCGTGCGAAATATCACGCGTCAAACGCTGCTGTGAAGTAATTAGTGCTTCGATGCGTTCCGCCATTTCGTCGAAATCTTTCGCGAGTTTGCCGATTTCGTCGCCGCGTTTGCCGATCTCGGGAGAAACGCGCGTCTGCAATTCTCCGGCGGCGAGTTTTTTGGTCGCCACGCTCAATTTAACGATCGGTTTTGAAAGATAACGTGCCAGCGCATAACAAACCGCCAACGCTGTCAAGATCAAACCTAAAAGCCGGACATAACGATAGTTTGCTTCGCCGAAAAACGGTGTCGGACGCGGGCGTGTCCATTGCGTCACCAGAATATATTTTTCGCCGTTCAGCAAAGTCACGGGTTTTGCCGAATAGCCATAATCGGGCGAACTGAAATCGAGTTTCGGTTCATTTAATTCGATGGTTTTATTATAAAGATTCTGTAAAATTTCGCGGTTGCCTTCATTTAAAATTCGGCTCTGTTCGATGTTCTTCGCAATTTCGATGTCTTTGATATTTTCGCTGTTTCTGATGCGTTCGAGAAATTGCTCTAAACCTTTTTCGCCCTCGTAGCTGTAAATCTGAGCCGACGTTTCCGCAAAAATATTCGTTTGATTTTTGACCGAAGACTGCCAACGGCTGACGACCGGCTCGGTCTGCGTCGTCCAAGTCAGAAAGATCACCACACCGACCATCAAAGCGATCGCCGCCAAAAACCAAAGGAAAATTTTGATGAAAAGATTCATAAACGATAAGGTTTCAAGTTTCAAGTTTCAGGTTTCAAGTTGTTTATGTTGAGTATTTAAATCTTCGGATTTCATAAAAAACGCAATTAACTTGAAACTAGAAACCTGAAACCTGAAACTTACAAAACCGTGTAAATATAACCAACGGAACGGATCGTTTTGATGCGTTCTTCTTCGCCGTCGCTTTCGCGTTTGCCGAGTTTTTTACGCAGATTGCTGATATGCATATCTAAACTGCGGTCGAAAGGCGAAAGATCGCGTTCCAAAACCTTGCGGCTCAAATCTTCTTTTTTCACGATCTTTCCGGCTTCCTTCAAAAGCGCGACGAGCAGATCGAATTCGACCGAAGTTAATTGCAAATCTTCGCCGTTTCGTTTTGCCGACCGCGCCGAAGACGAAATTTCGAGATCGTCGAGTTTGAATTTCTCGCTCTGCGCGTCGGTTTCTTCCGAATGTGCGCGACGCAAGATCGCACGGATTCGCGCCGCAAGTTCGCGCGGATTAAAAGGTTTCGGCAAATAATCGTCCGCGCCGATCTCTAATCCGACGATTCTTTCCATATCGTCACCGCGCGCCGTCAGCATCAAAACAGGCAATTTGGAAGTTTTCCGTAATTCGCGCAAAACGTCGAAACCGTTCATTTTCGGAAGCATCACGTCCAAAATCGCCAGATCGAATTCTTCATTTAAAGCGCGTTCCAAACCGCTTTTGCCATCGTTCGCCGTTTGCGTTTCAAAACCTTCGACCGAAAGAAATTCGGAAACCAGATCGCAAAGGTCTTCGTCGTCGTCAATAATCAATATCCGATTCATACCGTTTACGATTCTATTACAAATTTTCGCCGTTGTCTTAGGTTTTACAATTCTTTACGTTTGCGAGAGATAAATTGACGTTCGTTTTTTGCTGAAATTCGTCTAACACATTGAACGCGCAAAAACGCGTAAATTTATATAGAAATCATTGGAGAAAAAAATGAAAAAAGCATTAATCGCATTATTATCGGTAGTTTTGATTGCCACGGGCGCAATCTTTATTTTTGCACAAAAAGGCGGACAAGACGGCAGACACGGATTTGGAAAACACGGAAAACGCGGCGGCGGGCACGGATTTTTCCTGCGCGGACTTGATCTGACTGACGAGCAGAAAGCGCAAGTCAAACAAATTATGGAAACGAGCCGCGAAAAAAATAAAGGCGTTTTCGAGCAATTAAAAGCTAACCGCCAAAAACTCGAAGAATTAACCGCAAACGGCGCATTTGACGAAGCGCAAGTAACGGCGATCGCCAATAGCCAAGCCGCTTTGCAGGCGCAGATGATCGTTGAAAAAGAACGCACGAAATCGCAGATTTTCGCAATCCTGACCGACGAGCAAAAAGCGAAAGCCGCGCAAATGAAAGAGCAAATGAAGGAACGCTTTAAAGAAAGAATGAACAAGCGTCAAAATTCTCAAGAAAAATCGGGCGACGAGTAATTGAAAATACTCAGACCAGCAATCGCTCGAAACAGAAGCCGCGTTGAAATTTCAACGCGGCTTTTTCTTTTGAAATTTTATGAATTTTATAAATCCGAATATGCGACTTTGCCGCCGATGATCGTTAATTTCACATTTCCTTCCGCATCGAGCGCGACTAAATCGGCGCGTTTACCGACTTCGATCGAACCGTAATCTTTTTCGATTCCGAGCAGTTTTGCAGGATTTAGGCTCGCCATTTTTGAAACATCTGCGGGCGAAAAACCGAGTTTCAACATCATTTTCACCGCATCGAGCATCGTGATCACCGAACCTGCAATGCTTCCGCGTTCGTTTTGCGTTTTGTTATTGTGAACCGAAATATTTTCGCCCCAAATATGAAAATCACCGTCGCCCAAACCGGTCGGCAACACGGAATCCGAGATCAGCGAAACTTTGTCGGCGGTTTTCGTTTTGACCGCAAATTCCAGCATTTTCGGATGAACGTGAATTCCGTCGGCGATAATGTCGAAAGTCACATTTTCATTCGTCAAAGCCCAACCGACAACACCGACATCGCGGTGATGAAGTCCGGTCATCGCGTTGAAAAAATGCGTCAAATGTTTCGCTCCGGCTTCAAAAGCTTTGTCCAAAACCGCGATTTCCGCCTTCGTGTGACCGATTGAAACGATCCAATTTTCTTCGACGAGTTTTTGAACGGTTTCGATGCCGTTTTCAACCTCGGGGGCAAGCGTTGTAAGATGTGCACCGCGCTGAAGTCGCGGAATTTGTTTCAATTCGTCGCCGTTTTTCAAAGTTTTGAAATATTGCGGACGAAGTGCGCCGCACATTTTTTCATTCGCAAAAATTCCTTCGTAATGAACTCCGACTACTTGCGCAATCGGCTCATTTTCCTGAATTTTTATCAATTCTTCGATCGCTGAAATTCCGCGTTCGTAGTTTTCGTCCGAATCTGGCACAAACGTCGGCAGCCACGCCGTTACACCGTTTTCCGCCATAAACTTCGCCATTTTATAAAACTCTTCCGTCGTCGCTTCGTTCGTATCGACACCGACCGCGCCGTGTATGTGAACGTCGATAAATCCGGCGAATAATTGCAATTCATTTTTTAAGTCGATAATCTCATCGGCTTCCTTTTCAATTGATTCAAACGATCTGATTATTCCGTTTTCGATCTTCAATTGACGCGTCAGATTATTTTCACTTTGATTTGTGCCGTAATTTTTTATCAAAATACTTTTCATCTGTTTAATTCTAACAAAAAAAAGCTCACGCTTTTATCGAGCGTGAGCTTTCAGCAGGGTTAAAAACTACTTTTTAGAAGTAGAATTTGATACCGAATTGGAGAATACGCGGATCGCGTGTTCCCGTCACGGTTCCGAAGGTTGACGGCGTTGAAGCCGCTAAACCGAGTGTTGTAAAGTTCGTACGATTGAAGACGTTGAACGCTTCACCGCGAAGCTGTAAATACATACTTTCGGTAAAACGAATGTTTTTTGACATCGTAAAGTCAACTCTGAACGTCGGTGGACCTTCGATAATACCGCGACCGGCATTTCCCGGAACTGCCGCAGCCGAAGTCGGCGACGAGTTTTGGAAAACCGAAGTATTGAACCATTGCGTAAAGGTATGCGGAGCGTTGTCATTCGGATTTCCGAACAAAAACGGACGACCGCCTGCCGGCGATGATGCGTTCAAAAATCCGATTCCAGCCGGATCGTAGGCACCGTAAGTTGCTGTAAACGGTAAGCCCGTTTGATAGGTAACGATACCCGAAGCCTGCCAACCGCCTAACACTTTGCCGACGAAATCATTCTGTTTTTGGAAGAACGGTAATTCGTAAATATAGTTCAGCGTAAAGACGTGTCTGCGGTCTAGCTGTGCGCGTCCGTATTCTGCACGAATGTTGTAAACATCCATCGGAGCCGTCGAACGATCGGTTTGGTTATCCGTCAAGTTTTTCGCCCACGTGTAAGCAATTTGAACCTGCGAAGCACCAGAAAATCTCTGTGTCGCCGAAAGCTGCAAACTGTGATAGTTCGAGTTGAATCTCGGCTGAATCATCGAAATTCCGCGCCATCCGCGATACGGACGAATTTGATCGAGAATCGTCGAAGGCGAAGCCGTAAACGGAATCGGTAAATTCGTGGTCGTATCACGCGCTTGACAAGGAGCTGTCGGAGTTGTCGAAGCACCGACCGCACATTGTTGCGTCAAGGCATAACCCGGCTGGAGCAAATTGAGATCGACAACGCCGATCAGATTCGTTCCTTTCGAACCGTAATAGCCGAGCGTGGTCAAAGTATTTTTGAACCATTGCTGCTGCCAATCCAATGACCAGTGTTGGTAATACGGAGTTTTATAATCCGTATCGACACCGCGAATCAATGCCGGAACAGCGTTTGAAGCTACAACTGTCGGCGAAGAACCTGTCGGAACGGGTTGGCTCAAACTCGTGTTGTTGACCGTGATCGTTTCTTGATACGGCGGATTCGATCCGAGATGCGTTTCAAATGTTCCGATCAAAGTTTGTTCGTGGTAAATTCCGTATCCGGTGCGAACTGAAGTTTTGCCGGTTCCCCACGGGTCCCAAGCCAAGCCGACACGCGGAGCAAAGTTTTTCTTCGATACATCTACGACATATTGACCATACGGCGACGCGATCGGTGTACAGTTGTAAACCGACGGTCCTGTTTGGTAATTTTGTGCATTGACGATAATGCCGTTACAGTAATTACCCGTTCCGGCAACGCGGTTTCCCGCACCTGTAACTAACGGAGCTTGCGAACGGTTGAATAATTCGGGAACGAAGTTTGTCAACAATCCGTTTGCCGCCCACGGCGAACCGTAAAATGAATAACGAACACCGTAATAAAGCGTCAAGTTTTTGAACGCACGATATTCGTCCTGTGCATAACCTTCGAAGTTTCGTTGACGGAAATCTGCCGTCAAACGATATTTCGTCTGCGTAAAGGAAACATTGTTTCCGAGCAGAAAGTTTGCAAATGTTTGCTGAGTTGTCTGATCGCCTGCCGCGCAAGCAACCGCCGTATAGCTTCCCGGAGTTCCGTTTACACAAACAAGTCCTTGTGTTGCACTTGCCGCAGTCGTATTTTGGAAACTGCTGAACGAACCTTGATTCGTACCGCCTAAACCGTTGTCTTCATTCTTTCTGTATTTCGAGAACATTCCGCCGAATTTGAAGGTATGACTTCCCAAAATCCACGTTAAGTTTCCGCTCCATTCGTGTTTGTCGGAAAAATTGTTGTAAGGACCGAAAGATTGCAAAGTGCTTAAATTGGTAATCGCAATTTGCGGAACACGGTCATCATCTGCCGTATATGGAAGCGGAACGCTGATCGGCGAATTCGCTCTTGCCAACAATCCGGTCGTGTTGCTGACGATCGCGCCGTATGAATAAACATATCTTCCTTCTACGATCAACTTCGGATTGATAACGTATGACGTTTGAAGCGTATGTGCGCGTCCCGGCGAATCGGTATTTGAAGTCGAAACTCCCGGAATTCCCGAACCCGAACCGAACAAAGTATTGACATCGATCGTCGGGATCGTGTCGCGTTGATAACGATAATAGGCTGACCAATTATTGGTAAAACTCGTATCGATCTTGATGATTTCCTGACGAAAATCCGCTCGCGCACTTGCCGGCGAACTCAAACCGTAAGTTCCGTTATTCGGCAGCGGAACACGGTTGTAGATATAGTTGATATATTGTTGTGCAATCGGATTTACGGGACGAATCGAAGAAAAAGCCGCTCCGGCATCCAAAACCTGCGTACAAGCTCTGGTCGTTCCCGTGATCGTTCCGCTCAAACAAATCGGAATAGTGAAAACACCTTGACGTAAATTCGCGTTCGGAATTTGCGAATTAAGCGTTGTGTAACGTCTGTCTTTACGTTGTTCTTCCGAAAAGAAGAAATATGTTTTCGGAACTTTGCCGTAGATACCTTCACCCGGCTGAAAATCGCCGAATCTCAAAAAATAGATCGGACCGCCGACGGTAAAACCGTAGTTGTTGTATCTGAACGGAGGACGAATCGCTTTACCGTTCGAATCACGACCGAGCGGCGCGTTTCTGTTGTTAAAATAACTGCTGGCGTTGAATTTATCGTTGCGGACAAATTCAAACAATGAACCGTGAAACTGATCCGTTCCGCTGCGTGTCACGACGTTGATCTGACCGCCGCCGCTTCTGCCGGATTCTGCCGGATAGAGCGAACGCAAAACTTTGAATTCACCGATCGAATCGACACTCGGATAAGCTTGGATCGTCAAGTTTGAACCACGGTCGGTAATGTCTGCGCCGTCAACCGTAAAAGTGTTCGCGCTGCTTCTTGCACCGTTGACCGAAATCGGAACCGTGTTTGCTTGACCTTCGGGATTCGTCGTTCCGACATAAACTTGGTCGGCAAGGTTTCCCGAAACGCCGGGAGCCAAAGTGACGAGCTGAACGAAGTTTCTGTTGTTGATCGAAAGTTCACGAACCTGATCGCCGCTGATCAGCGTCGAAGCGGTCGGAGTTGTCAATTCGACCGCAACCGGTGCGGCTTCGACCGTGACGACTTCTGCGATGTTCCCGGCTTCGAGTTGAATATCGACCGTGCGGCGTTGACCGACGTCGAGTTTAATATCGGTGTTGACCGATTTCTTAAAATTTGCGGCTTCAACCGTGATCCGATAAACGCTGACACGCAGGTTCGGAGCTGAAAATGCACCGTCTTCGTTGGTCGTAACCGTACGAACTACGAGATTGTCTTTTTGCGCGTCTGTAATTGTCACCGTTGCGCCTGAAACAACGGCACCTGCGCTGTCACGCACGGTTCCGTTGATAG
Organism: Pyrinomonadaceae bacterium; assembly: GCA_036833775.1. Lineage (GTDB taxonomy): Bacteria > Acidobacteriota > Blastocatellia > Pyrinomonadales > Pyrinomonadaceae > JAJQRF01. The sequence continues at coordinate 7,991 of DAITPE010000103.1, forward strand.
AACCTGTGATTTCCTGTGCGTTTGCGATTACGCCCAAGAAAAACACAAAAATCATCGCGGTCAAACTACCGCTGATGATTTGATAATATCTGCTTTTCATAGTCTTTCTTTTCCTCTTTTCAATGATTTGAAAAAATTGCTTGCTATTAGTTTTATTTAGATTTTTGGAAATTTCTCCAAAATTTCGTTATGGTAACGAACACAGTTATGACCCGAAAACTCCCAAAAACCTTGTATTTGTAATTGATGTTAACTAAAAGTGAATTTTCTTTTGTTTTTAAAACAAAACTTGGCTATTTGTAAAGCAAAAATGATGCCCGACGTTTATTAAAATCTTCGAGCGAATTCTGCCAAGTTTTTTCGATTTCTTCGGGTGAATTTCCTGCTTTTACTTTTTCCAAAATTTCCGAATTTACGAGCAATCTCGAATATTTATCGACCTGCCAATCGTTCGGATAAAGCTTGCGCAAAGCGGCGGCGATCTCGATTCCGGTTCTGACCGAATTAAAACCTGCGCGGTCAACAATTACGATATTGATTCCGCTGACGTTTTCGTCTTTGAAAACGGACGCGTTCGGTTTGAATTTGACGGGAATAAAACGAACGCCTTTTAGATTTCTTTCATTTAAGTATTTCGCTAATTTTTGCCCGTCGATCCACGGCGCACCGACAATTTCAAACGGCGTATCGGTTCCGCGACCGACCGAAACATTCGTCGTTTCGAGCAAACCGATTCCCGGATAAAGCGTTGCCTGCGTTAAACTTCGCATATTTGGCGAAGGATTTATCCAAGTTTGTCCGCTCTCGTCAAACCACTGCGAGCGCGACCAATTTTCCATCTTGATAACTTTCAGATTCGCGCCGATCTTGCGTTCGGCGTTCATCATCATTCCGAGTTCGCCGATCGTCAAACCGTATCGGACGGGAATCGTGTGCGCGGCAATAAATGAAAGTTTGTCTTCGTCCGCCAGCGAACCTTCTACTGAAACGCCGTTAATTGGATTCGGTCGGTCTAAAACATAAATTGGTTTGCCCAATTTTGCCGCTTCTTCCAATACGTTTTTGAGCGTCGCCGTGTAAGTGTAAAATCTCGCGCCGATGTCTTGAATGTCGTAAACGATTGCGTCTAAATCTTTTAATTGTTCGGGTTTCGGGCGACGCGTTTCGCCGTAGAGCGAGTAAACGGGCAAGCCTGTTTTTTCGTCTTTCGAATCGACGATTTTTTCTTGGTCTAACTCTCCGCGAATGCCGTGTTCGGGAGAAAAAAGCGCGACTAAATTTACATTTTTTGCTTCTTTCAAAACGTCGATCGTCGGTTTTCCCGCAAAATTTCTGCCTGTTTGATTGGTGACAAGACCAATTTTCAAGCCTTCCAATTCCTTAAAATTGTTTTTCTCCAAAACGTCGATTCCGTTTAGCACGATGTTGTTTATCGGAGCGGGTCTCAAAGTCTCAAACTGAGTTTTCGTTGAACCGAAAGTTGAATTTACGAGTTGTTGCTGCAAAACGCCTTGTTTGAATTTTTCAAGTTGTGCGGCAACTTGCGATGAATAAGCACTTTCGGCTAATCGAATCGCATCGATCGGCGTGTCTTCGACGGCTGATGCGGCGATGGTTGCGACTTTTGCGCGAGTCGGCGTCACGTCGCCTTTTCCGTCAGGATGAACGCGGTTCGACATAAAGACAACGAATGTGTTTGAAACTCTGTCGATCCACACGGAAGTTCCCGTAAAACCCGTGTGTCCGAACGAGCCGAGCGGGAAAAATTCGCCACGATTCGACGAAAACGAAGTGTTCATATCCCAACCCAAACCGCGCGTTTCGCCCGTTTCGCTGATGACATTCGGCGCAGTCATTTTCGCAACCGTTTGTGCCGACAAAATGCGTTTTCCGTCCAAAACACCGCCGTTCAAGATCATCTGACAATAACGCGCCAGATCGTCGGCGGTCGTAAAAAGTCCCGCGTGTCCGGCAACTCCGCCCATCCGAAAAGCCGTCGGATCGTGAACCTGTCCGCGCAAAATCTGATTGCCTGTTTTATCATCGCCTTCAAATTTCGAGCCGAGATAACTGTTTTGTCCTTTGATATTTTCGGTCGGCGCGATATTTTGTTGTAACACATTTGCAATTTTCGCAATACTTTCACTTTCAGCCGTTTCGGTAGAACGAAAACTTGACGACTTCATTCCAAGTTTTTCAAATATTTCTTCAGTTGGGAAAAATCCTAATTTAGTTTTTGTAACTCTTTCAACAATCCTGCCAAGCACGATAAAACCGATGTCAGAATAAACGAATTTTGTTCCCGCCGGATTTCGCAGTTTTTCCTTCTTTAACGCTTCGATCATTCCCTCGCGCCCAGTCCATTTTTCGCGCAGATCGAAATCGGGCGCGTAACCGGAAACGTGCGTTAATAATTGCTGAATCGTGACTTTTTTGGCGTTTTCGTCTTGGATTTCGGGAATGAATTTGCCGATCGTGTCGTTCAGGCGAAGCTTACCTTGTTCGACGAGAATCATAATGCTCGTCGCCGTGGCGATTGGTTTCGTCAAAGATGCCGCGTCGAAGATAGTGTCAACCGTCATTTTTTCCACGTTCGGCACGAGCGCACGATTGCCGAAAGCCTTTCGGTAAACGATCTTTCCTTTATGTCCGACGATGACGACCGCGCCGGGCATTTTTTTGTCGGCGATGTCTTTTTCAACGATCGCGTCGATCTGCGCCAATTTCGCGCCGTTTATCCCGACCGTATTCGGCAACGCAACGGGCAAACCTTGCGCTAAAATCTTGTCCGCAGATGAACACAGATAGACGCAGATCAGTAAAAAACTTACTAAAATCAACTGTCTATTTTTCAACTGCTTCCCTTTTTTCGTTACTTGTAAAATCAAATTAAAATCTATGTTCATCTGTGTTTATCTATGGATAAATTAACTATCTTCTTGCCTTAAATTCCTTTTCGCGTTCCTTGAAACTTTCCTTGCAAAGTCGGACAAATTCTCTTGCGATCGGCGAAAAATATCCGCCGCGAAGTCTTGCCAAACCGAGTTCCCAATTGATTTCCGCGCCTTCGATGTACCACGAAGCAAGCCGACCTTCGCGAATTTCGCCCGCCACGGTTTTCGCGCCCGCGATGCCGACACCCATTCCGTTTTCGACCATTTGATTGATCGCTTCCTGCCGCGAAAGTTCCATCATCACGTTCGGTTTGACGTTTTGCGCCGAGAAAAAATCGTCGATCATCCGGCGCGTATTGCCGCCTTGTTCGCCCAAAATCAACTGCTCGCTCGCAAGTTGCGCCGCGCTCACAAGTCCGTCTTCGCCGATTTGGTGCGACGGATGAGAAATTGCCACGATCTCGTCGCTGAACAGCAATTCGGTCAGCAAATTCGAATTATCGACGGGCAAAGAAACGAACGCAATATCGATCTCGCCGTGCAGAATCTTGTCGCCGAGCGCGTGGCTCGTGCCTGAACTGACGGTGATTTCGGCACGCGGAAATTTTTGTTTGAGTTCCTGCAAAATGTTCGGCAATTGCGCCGTCGCAAACATTGCCGAAGCCGAACCGATTCGCAATCGTCCGTGCTCCGCGCCTGCAAGCTCAGCGATTTCGGCAATTGCCGCGTCGTGTTCGCGCAAGATTTTTCGCGCGCGTTCGAGCAGATGTTCGCCCGCTTCGGTCAAGATCACGCGGCGCGGCGTGCGCGTAAAAAGAGGAATGCCGACTTCGTCTTCGAGCTGACGAATCTGCATCGAGATCGCCGCCTGCGTGACGTTCATCAAACGCGCTCCGGCGGTAAAAGTTTTTGCTTCGGCGATTGCCAAAAATGCTTTCAGTTGTCTAATTTCCATAATTTCTCAGATTACTTTTTTGCATCAAGACGCGGAAATATTCTGCGTTTTTTTTTAACTCAAATTGTCTTTTCTTCAAACTAAAACGGCGAGCATCAAATAAACTTATCGAAGATATAAAATCTTTTAGGATTGATTATATGTCAAGTGGCGATAAAATAGGAATAGGAAAAATTTATTTTCCTTGAAAATTTTATTAAATGCCGACAAATCCTAAAAATCCCCTGAAACTTTTAACTTCTCATAATCTCTATCTGGGCGTTGACGGCGGCGGCACGAAAACACACATTGCACTCAGAAACGAAAAAGGCGAGATCGTCGGCGAAGGCTTTGCGGGCGCGTCTAATCCGCTACGCGTCGGCGTGGAAAACGCGGTCGAAAATATCGTCAAGGCAATTAATAACGCCTGCGATGTTTACGAATTAAGTCGCGGCGACATCGTTTCGGCAACGCTCGGACTCGCCGGAGTTCGGCGCGGCGACATCAAAAAGATCGTCGGCGACAGTTTTCGCAAACGGCTGAATTTGAAGAAAATTCAGGTCGTGACCGATGCGGAGATCGCTCTGTTCGGTTCGACGCTCGGCAAAGCCGGATTAGTAATAATTGCCGGAACGGGTTCGGTTTGTTTGGGAATCGACGATGACGGAAAACTCGCGCTTTCGGGCGGTTGGGGACCGCTTGCAGGCGACGAAGGC
>DAITPE010000104.1:0-12517 GCA_036833775.1 Pyrinomonadaceae bacterium
TCAATTAGACCGATATTTTTGAGTGCGATTTCATTGGCAAAACCATTAATTTTTTCAATAACTTCTAAATGCTTTTCCGCATCTTTCACAATTCCGCCTTTTCCGACTTCGCCCTTTCCTACTTCGAATTGCGGTTTGATCAAAATGATAATTTTGCCGTTTTTATTTAACAAATCCGTAAGTGCAGGAATGATTTTTGTGACGGAAATAAAGGAAACATCCATCACGATCAGATCAAATCTTTCACTGAAATCTTCCGGTTTGAGATAACGAGCATTAACATTTTCGCGCGCTTCGACACGCGGATCATTTCTTAATTTCCAAACGAGTTGGTTCGTTCCAACGTCGATCGTGACGACTTTTTTTGCGCCGTTTTGCAACAAACAATCAGTAAAACCTCCGGTTGATGCGCCGACATCCAGACAAATATATTCGTTTGGGCATATTTGAAATTCATCTAATGCTTTTTCGAGTTTCAATCCGCCGCGACCGACGAATTTTATCTCATCAGATTTCCCTTTAATTCTGATTTCTGCTTCATTCGTAAAACTTTCCGAAGGTTTTTCCACGCGCTTTTCATTAACCAAAACAACGCCTGACATCACCATAGCCTGCGCTTTCGTGCGGGAATCGGCAAAGCCCTTTTCGACGAGAATTTTGTCAATGCGTTCTTTTTTCATTGCTGTCTATTGTTCAATGCTTTCGGCTTGAAAATCATTTATTTCAAAATTTTCGGCTGTGTAAAAAATCTGAATCGGACGACAACAAACTTCACAATCTTCGATATAAGTTTGCTCTTCGACGGACAAATCCAAAATCATTGAAATTTCCTGCCAACAATACGGACAGGTAAAAAAATATTCGATTTCCATTAAGTTTTTCTTATTTTCGCAGCATTCACGAAAAATCGGCAAAATGATATTCTTGAAAAATCATTAAATTGAATTTATCAAAATGGAAAAAGAAACGAAACTGTCCGGCTTTGCAAAATATGCGTGGTTTGTCTTGGGATATAATCTGCTCGTGATTTTGTGGGGCGTTTTTCTGCGTGCTTCAAAATCGGGCGACGGCTGCGGACAACATTGGCTGACGTGTCACGGCGAAGTAATTCCTTCTGCGCCACAGCTCAAAACCGTGATCGAATTTTCGCATCGCATCACGAGCGCGTTGGACGGATTTATCGTGATCGCTTTGTTGATTTTTGCGATCGTGCGCTGGCGCAGAGGGAAAACGGAAGAAAAACGCCGCGTTTTGAAAATGGCAGCGGCTTCATTTGTCTTCGTAATCATCGAAGGTTTGCTTGGCGCGGGATTGGTTTTGACGGGAAATACGGCGGAAACTTTGACGGCGGCGCGTCCTTTTTGGATGGCGGGACATCTTATTACAACGCTGATTCTGTTGACATTTTTGACACTTACAGCATGGTTTACAAGCGGCGGAAAATCTTTTAATTTTAAGGTCGAACCGAAAATAAAAATGTTTCTTCTTCTTGGAATTTTTGCATTTTTGCTCGTTGGAATGAGCGGTTCGATCGCGGCTTTGAGCAATATGATATTTCCGTCGGAAAGTTTGTCGGAAGGAATCACGAAGGATTTTTCGGCAACTTCGAATATTTTGCTTCGACTGCGCGTGAGTCACCCGATTCTTTCGATTTTTTCGGCAGTTTATTTAATATTTCTCGGCGGTTGGCTGCGAAAACAAGCGGAAAATAACCTTGCTGTCGTGCGTTGGTCAAATATTTTCAGCATTTTGGTTTTGGTGCAAATCGCGTTTGGTGCGGTCACGCTTCTGACGCTTGCACCGATCGTGATGCAATTGGGACATTTGCTTTTGGCGGATTTGATCTGGATTTCGTTCGTACTTTTGACGGTAAATTTTCTGTCGGAGAAAAAGAAGGAAGTGTAAAAATTTGAAAACTTTCAATAAAAAACGGCGTAGAAATTTCAAATTCTACGCCGTTTTTCGTTTAATTCAAAAACTACTTATTCGAGTTTGAAGTATTTGAATTTGTTGTAGTTGTTGCTGTCGGTGGACTACCGCTTCCTGTTTTATATTCGATACGACGGTTTTTAAAACGACCGTCTTCGGTGTTGTTGTCGCCAACGGGATTTGCGTCGCCGTAGCCGACCGATTTCAGCATTGCTTCGCTTACGCCGAGCACAACAAGCTCTTTCTTCACCGCATCTGCACGCGATTGCGAAAGTTTTTTGTTGGCTTCGGCGTTGCCCTTATTATCTGTGTAACCGCCGACTTCGACCGTCGTGCCGGCAGGTTGTTTTTTCAAAACTTCAGCCGCTTTTGCCAGAATCGGTTTCGCGTCTGCCGGAATGTCCGATTTGCCCGAAGCAAAATTGATAATTGAAACATTCAAAGCTTTGACGACTTCATCAACCGAATCAGCTTCACCCAATTCTTTCAAAGCTTCTTCGTTTGCCTGCTTCGTTGCAGTTTCCGCTCCGGCGATCGAAACGGGAAGCATCCAACCCGTAAAGAGCGATTTTATCTGATCGATCGCCGCTTGCGGAAGTCCGCTTGCGCTTTCGATCGCATTTCCTGCAAACGAAATCACGCCCGTTTTCCAATCTTTCAAATTAGGTAAAACTTTGGCAAAATTATCCCACCAACCGGCAGCAAAAGGTTTTGCGTTCGCGTCAACTTTCAAACCCGAAAAATCAACATTTCCTTCGCCAAATTGCGCCGTCAAAGCCGCTTTTATTTTGTCCAAAGTCGCTTGATCGGGAACAACGCCGGACGCGATATATTTTCCGTCTTTGGCTTCGAGTTTGAAACTGGAATCGACAGTTTTAGCAGTTGAGGAAGTATTTGCGTTTGCGACAGATTTATTCGCATTTGCATTAGTATTCGTGACAGTTGTTGTCGGTTTTGAGGGACCACAGAACCAGTAACCCAAAACGATTAAAATACCCAGTAAAATCAAAGGTAAAAGCCATTTCAGAATCGAACCGCCACCGTCGCCGTCGCCGTCGAAAACATCGCCGACCGAGCCGATCGCACCCGAAACTTTATCGCCGACCGCACCCGTTGCGTTTCCGACGGCACTTAAACCTCCGCCGATGATTTCTTTACCTTTATCGTAAGTTGCGCCAGCCGCGTCGCCGACCGCGCCAACGGCATCACCGACAACTTCTTTGCCTTTATCAACGCTTGCGCCTGCAACATCACCGACTTTATCGACTGCGCCGGCTGCAACAGAACTGACCGCGCCGATTCCGCCTAAAACCGCACCCGCCGCCGCGCCGCCGAATCCGGTCAAATAGCCGCTAAGTTTTGAAAGCAAACTTTTTTCGTCGGGAACTTCGCCGTCGGGCGTTAATTTGTCAACGACTTGCGGAAGCATAAAAGCCATCGCGGAAGTTGCCGTTGTTTTATCGACTCCGGCATTTTCGGCAACAGAATCGAGCGTTTCTGCACCGAGTGCAGATTCCAATTCTTCGTTGGAAATTTCCGTGTTTTCACCCGAAGTTATCCACGATGAAACTTTGTCCTCCAAACCTGCGATCTTGAAACGATCGAGAAAACCCGTAAAACCGCCGCTTTCCGAATCGCTTATCAAAGCCACCAAATATGAAAGTAAACTTTCCGATTTATCGCTGCTCAAGCCGAATTTTTCCCCGGCTGATCCGATAATTGAATCAAACATAGACATAATTTTTCCTCCTGTCTAAATCTTCTGAAATTTAGAAAAAATAATAAATAAATCCTCAAATTATTGAATTTATTAGATTATTTTGAAATCGTTTGGGGACAGTCGAACTATTTTGTAATGCTTTGACGCCATTGTTCACCAATTTTGACTGCTTCGTCAAGTTGAGATTGAAGCTGTGCGAGTTTATTTTCGATCACGTTTTCGTCGGCATCTTTCGGAACGTAAATCGGTTCGGTAAAAAAGACTTTTGCGCGGCTGAAAGGTTTCGGAATTTGCAAATTGTCCCAACTGTTGATCGTCCAAAATTTCGATGTTTCGACGACAAACGGAATCATTGGATTTCCGGTTTTTTTCGCCAGCAAAACCGCGCCGGGTTTCGCTTCGTATTTCGGACCTTTCGGACCGTCAACCGAAAAAGCCATCGGCAAACCTTGTTTCATCAGGCGAATCATCTCGACCAATGCGCCGATACCGCCGCGTGTCGAAGAACCGCGAATCGCGCCGTAGCCGAGCCGCGTTATGAAACGCGCAATGTATTCGCCGTCAAAACTTTGCGAAGTTATCACGACAATTTTTCGGTTGCGGAAAAAATATGTTCCCGAAAAAATTCGGTTGTGCCAAAAAGAATAAATCGGAATTTTACCGTTTTCGGCGATCGAATCGTAAAATTCCTGATTTTCGGTTTCGTATTTCAAAGTTTTACCGATAACTTTTATCAAGACGAAAAAAGCGAGATCGGCAAAGCGGATGATGAGCCGTTTTTTGAGCGGATATTGCGCGAGCGAGGCAAATTCGTAAACTTCTTGAATATTTTTTTTTGTTTTTTCCGACATTGTTAGAAAATTTCTATCAATTTGCGCTATTATGTGCAACAAAGGCGTTTATTTTATCGTAAATTTTTTTCGTAAAAAAGCTCTGTGACCGCAAACTTTTGGAAGGTTTTTTAAATGCAAAGACGAATTTTGATTGTTGACGACCACGACGATCTGAGCAGTGCGCTCAGCGAGGTTTTCAGCAAAACGGGTTATTTTGTCAAAACGACGGAAAACCGCGACGATGCCGTTCGGCTCGACCTGTCGGGCGATTATGACGTGGTTATTTCCGATCTCGACGGCGAAAACGCATTTTCGGAAAACGGCGAAAATCAAGCCGACATCGACTGTTTACCCGAACCGACGGGCGACATTACAAACCGCAGTCACGTCAAAGCCTTCAAAGTTTGCGCGAAAAATTTCCGGCGCGAAGAGTTTAATGAAGAAGAGCTAAAACATCTTTTTGAAACCGTTCTCAATTACAAAGCGCAGTTTGTCGATAAAACAAATGCGGTCAAACAAATTCGTGAAATGATTGAATTTGAATTTCCGAGCGCGATCAGCCTGATGCACGCGATTCTTGAGTATCTAATGAAGCGCGTCGAGAAAGTCGGCGTTGTAAATACCGAAAACTCTAATCTTTTCATCGCTTTAGACGAAGCTTTCGTGAATGCCGTCAAACACGGAAACAAATTTGACGCAAACAAGATCGTCCGCATCACGGCGGAAGTCTCGACGAAAGAAGCACGTTTTACGATCGAAGACGAAGGCGACGGTTTCGACGTTGCCGCGATTCCCGATCCGCGCAATCCCGAAAATCTTTTCAAAACATCCGGTCGTGGCGTTCTCATCATTCACAACGTAATGGACGAAGTAACCTACAACGAACGCGGAAATCGTCTGACAATGATAAAACGCAACGAAAAGCACCAAGAAATATAAAATTTTACAAAATTCAGCCGTTTATTTCTTTGATTTTTGTAATTCAAATCATTTTTTAAGAAAATTCCTAACTTCTAAATTTAACTAAAGAAACATTTTAACAATTCATTAAAACAAAAGTTTGTTGTGACAACAAACTAAGTTTGCTTTTTTCTTCATTTATAAATATAATTTTTTCCACATTAGAAAATTTCTTTGGTTGTTTCCCCGTTTTACCGCCATTTTTATTCGGTTATCCAAATTTTTTTGGGTAGTTTTTTAATTCAACAATTGATCTCCCGCAACAAAATGTTGTGCGGAAAAATAAGTTAAGGAGACTTTCAATGAGAAATATCTTAAGAAAAACCGCAGCGTTTTTATGTTTGGTCTGTTTGATTTCGCTTTTGCCTTTTAGCGCAAAATCGGCGGATTTCAAAAAAGAAACAATTTATCAAATCATTACCGACCGTTTTTTTAACGGAAGCACGGCAAACGATAATCCGTCGCAGAGTTCGGGGCTTTTCGACGCGACGCAATCGAATTGGCGTTTGTATTGGGGCGGCGATTTGCAGGGAATTCAAGCCAAAATGACATATTTGAAAAATATGGGCGTGACGGCAATTTGGATTTCGCCGCCGGTTGATAATCTGAATTTGAGCGTGCCGTTTGCAGGGCAAGCGACCGCGCCTTATCACGGTTATCAAGGACGCGATTTCAAACGTATCGAAGAACATTCGGGCGACACCGCAAATGCTTGGACGGCGTTTGATAATATGGTCAATTCCGCGCATGCAAACGGCATCAAGGTCATTGTCGATTTTGCGCCGAATCATACGAATCAAGACGACGCAGGCGAATTCGGAGCGTTTTACAATAACGGCGTTTATGTGGGAAATTATCCGTCGGACACGACCGGATTGTTTCATCACAACGGAAACATTGCTAATTTCGACGATCGTTATCAGGTTCAATATTATTCGCTTTTCAATTTAGCCGATTTGAATCAGGAAAACGCGACAGTCGATCAATATTTGAAAGATTCGGCGATCTTACTGCAAGCGCACGGCGTTGACGGATTTCGTTTCGATGCCGTGAAACACATCACTTGGGGCTGGCAATACAGCTTGGCAAACGCGATCAACACGAACAAAGACAGCTTTATGTTCGGCGAATGGTATCAGGGAAATACGTCCGATCCGCTTTACCGCGATTCGTATAAATTTGCCAACAAAAGCGGCATTTCGTTGCTCGATTTTCCGCTCAATCAGGCGATTCGCAATGTTTTTGCAGGAACGGGAAATTTTTCGGAAATCGACAATGTTTTGAACGCTGAAAATGCAAATTTTTCATGGAAAGAAGATTTGATCACGTTCATCGACAACCACGATATGAAGCGGTTTTTGTCGGTCAACAACAATAATAATCGCCTTCATCAAGCGATCGCTTTCGTTCAAACGGTGCGCGGAATTCCGTGTATCTATTACGGAACGGAGCAATATCTGCACAACGACACGAACGGCGGCGACGATCCGTATAATCGTCCGGCAATGCCCGGATTTTCAACGACGACAACGGCTTACGGTTTAATCAAAAAACTTTCCGATCTGCGTAAAAGCAATCCTGCGCTCGGTTACGGTTCGTCGCAGCAGCGTTGGATGAACAACGACGTTTACATTTACGAACGTAAATTTTTCAATAACGTCGTGGTTGTCGCAATCAACAAAAGCGCGTCAAGCACTTACAACATTTCGGGTTTGAACACATCGCTTCCTGCAGGAACTTATTCCGATTATTTAACCGGAACGCTCGGCGGTTCGTCTTTGACCGTCAACACGGGAACGGGCGGAAACAATCCGGCGGTGAGTTTTAATTTGAATCCGAACACGGTCGCCGTTTGGCAATACACCGCGCCTGCCGTGACGACTCCGCAAATCGGTTCGCTCGGACCGACGAATGCACAAGCTGGCGTAAAAGTAACGATCGGCGGCAAAAATTTTGGCACGACGGCGGGAACGGTCAAGTTCGGAACGACTGTGGCAACTGTTAATTCGTGGTCAGATACCCAAATCGTCGCAACAGTTCCGGCTTTGACGAACGGGAATTACAGCGTGACGGTGACGCGTGGAGCTTCGGTTTCAAACGGAATAAATTTCACGGCTTTGACCGCAAAACTAATTCCTATAACATTTACGGTTAATAATGCAACGCCGACAAGTCCGGGCGATTACATCTTTTTGACGGGAAATACGGTCGAATTGAGTAATTGGAACACGACTTGGGACGGCGCGGTCGGACCGATGCTGACACCGAATTATCCGAATTGGTTTTTGAACGTCAGCGTTCCTGCCGGACAAACGATTCAGTTCAAATTTATCAAGATCGCGGCAAACGGCACGGTTACGTGGGAAAACGGCGCAAATCATACTTACACGGTTCCGGCGAGCGGTGTCGGGTTTGTAAATGTGAATTGGCAATATTGATTTAATTGGTAAAACCAATTTTAGAAGCGCGTCCGAAAATTTCGGCGTGCTTTTTTTATTTGCTTGCCCGCAAAGTTTTTCTTTCATAAACTTTAAGAACAATGAAAGTTACCATCGGACAGATCAACACGACGAACGGCGATTTTGAGGGAAATATCACCAAAATTTTGGAAGCGATCGAAAAAGCGAAAGCTGACGGTTCGGATTTAGTCGTTTTTCCCGAAGTCGTGACACACGGCTACACTTCGCAAGATTGGTTTCAAGACCGCGATATTATCGAACATTCGCTCGAACCTCTTGATCGAATTATTCCCGCAACTGTTGGAATAACAGCGATTGTCGGCACGATTCGTCCGAATGAAGACACAAATGGAAGACGGTTGTATAATTCGGCGGCGATTATTTCAAACGGCGAATTAATCGGATTTGTCGATAAAAGTTTACTGCCCGAATATGATGTTTTCGACGATCCACGTTATTTTGAACCTGACGAAAATCCTGACGGAATCGTTGAAATTATAACTAATGACGGCAAACTTCATCACATCGGCGTAGTTGTTTGCGAAGATTTTTGGAATGATAAAACCTTTTGGAAAGAAAGACTTTACGGCAACGATCCGACGGAAATTGTAATTCAGCACGGCGCGGAAATCGTCGTCGCGATCAATGCTTCGCCGTATAACAAAGGCAAAATAAAACTGCGCTGTGATATGGTTTCGCATCGCGCAAAACTTGCGAAAGTTCCGATAGTTTTCGTAAATCTAGTCGGCGGAAACGACGGAATCATTTTTGACGGCGCAAGTCTGATCGCCGATTCGCAAGGCGATATTATTCTGCAAGCTCCAGCGTTTGAAGAATTTATCGAAACTGTCGAAATCGACGACGCTTTGCCTGATTCGCGCGGAATCACGGGCGGCGAAATTGCCGCGATTCGTGACGCTTTGGTTTTGGGAATTCGTGATTATGCGCGAAAAAATCGTTTTACGAAAGCGGTTTTAGGACTTTCGGGTGGAATTGATTCTGCGCTCGTTGCGGCTTTAACGGCGGAAGCGATCGGTGCGGAAAATCTTTTGTGCGTGATGATGCCATCGCCTTTTTCATCGGAAGGAAGCGTGAAAGATTCGGAAAAACTCATCGAAAATTTGGCTTGCGAAGGCAGAATCGAACCGATTTCGGACGCGTTTGAAGTTTTGCTTAATCAGCTTCATTTCAAAAAACCGAACAAAGGCGGCGAAAATCTGGCGGCGGAAAATATGCAGTCACGTCTGCGCGGCGTAATTTTGATGGCGATTTCAAATGCCGAAGGTCGTCTGCTCGTTTCGACCGGAAACAAATCGGAACTCGCCGTCGGTTACTGCACGCTTTACGGCGACACGAACGGCGGTTTGGCGGTTTTGGGCGATTGCTTGAAGACCGAAGTTTGGGCGATTTCGCGTTATATCAACGAATCTGCCGGACGCGAAATAATTCCGAACGCAATTATCGATAAAAAACCTTCCGCCGAACTTGCGCCGAATCAATTCGACCAAGATTCTTTGCCGCCATACGAACTTATGGACCCGATCCTGCATCTCTATTTTGAAAACAAACTTTCGCCGACCGAAATTATTGAGAAAGGTCACGACGCAAATTTGGTTTACGAAATTCTGAACAAGGTCGAACATCCGGCAAACGAATTCAAACGCCAACAGCTTCCGCCGACGATCATAATTTCCAAAAATGCCATCGGCGTTGGACGAAGAAGACCGATTACGCATAAATATCGAAGGAATTTAAAATGAATATTGCAAATTTTGAGAAAGTAATCGGAGTTTTGCAAGATTTACAGACGCAGCAAATTATTGAAAAATATGCCATTGGCGGGGCTTTTGCCGCAACTTTGCATAACGAGCCGATTTCTACGATAGACCTCGACATTTTCTTTTTCCTTAAAGAAAAAAGTGACAGCTTGATTCTTTCGATGTCAAAGATTTATGAATTCGCGAAGGAAAACGGCTTTAAATTTGACCACGAATTTATCAATCTTTACGGTTGGCTTGTTCAGTTTGTCGAGGCAAGCCATAATGAACTTTGGAAAGAAGCAATCGAAAATTCTGATACCTTAAAGTTCGACGGCGTTAATGTTTCGGTAATTGGTCGTGAATATCTTGTAGCAATGTGGCTTTTTGCAGGCAGAGCTAAAGATTATCAAAAAATCACGGCTTTTTTAGATGCCGAAATCGTTGATAAAAAAAAGCTTTTCGAGATTTTAGAACGGCATAACTTATCGGCGAAATGGAATAAAGAAAAGTGGCGTTTTATCAATGAAGAATAATTTTGATAAGAAAGTAATCGAAGACTTAAATGATCGTAAAAAGACTTCACGAAGCTATTTGCGTTCGCTTTCTCTCCCTGAAAAAGTTGAAAAATTGGTTCAACTGCAAAATCAATACTATCAAATGCTGCTTATCCGCGAGCAAAACGGCGGTCGTCCGATTCCAGAAAAATGGCGCAAATGGTATAAAGCCAGATTTGAATCATTTTAGAAGACAAATCAAAAATAATTAGCGGTGAATTCGGAATTAAATTAAAATTTGGAGAAAAATCTTATGAAAAAAGCAAATCTTTGGTTTTTGCTAATGATATTTTTGTGTTTTTTGACGGCAAATGTTTTTGCTCAAACAAATCCGACAAACGCAGAAAGACGTGTTATCGAAGTTACGGGTTCGGCGGAAACGCTTGTTACGCCGAATGAATTTACCTTTAAAATTACTTTGCTCGAACGGATGGAAAATAAGCAAAAGCTTACCATTGAAATGCAGGAAGCGAATTTGAAACGCGAATTGACGAATCTCGGAGTTGATGTGACAAATGATTTGTCGATCTTTGATCTGAACTCGTTTTATATTGACCGCAAAAAGGTAAAAGACACGCTTGCGAGCAAGGATTATCGTTTGAAATTAAATGATTTAGCGAAAATCGAGCGTTTACAGGAAATTGCTGATAGATTAAATATTTCCAGACTCGATCTGATCGAATCGACGCATACTGAACTGACACGTTTTCGCCGTGAAACAAAAATGGAAGCCGTCAAAGCCGCGAAAACGAAAGCCGAATATATGCTCGGCGCGATCGGCGAAAAGGTCGGGAAAGCGGTTTATGTTAGAGAAATTGAAGATGTAAATGAGCGGAAAAGTTTTAATTTCGCAAATGGTTTATTTAGTAATTCTTCGAATAATGTCGTTGAATCTCAACAATCTTCAACAACATTAAATTTCTCGAAAATCAAGCTCAGATACGAAGTTTTAGCTAAATTTGAGATAGAGTAAAGATAGAAAATTCAAAAATCAACTTTTGGACATTTTATGTTTAATGAAGGAATTCCAAATGAATATCGGGTTCGCATCAACGAGGTCGTAAACTTCATTTTGCATAATTTGTCGGAAGAATTGTCTTTACAGCAATTAGCGGAAATTGCGCAATATTCGCCTTTTCATTTTCAGAAAATATTCAAACAAACCGTCGGCGAATCGCCGAAGCAATACGTGATTCGGATGCGGCTTGAAACGGCGGCGCACGCTTTGATAATGCATCGTCATAAAACCGTGACCGAAATTGCCTTGGAAAACGGTTTTTCTTCTTCGGCGACTTTTGCCCGCAGCTTTAAAAAATATTTCGGAAATTCGGCAGAAGAATTTCGCAGTTTTCCGAACCGCAAAAATATTGAAAATAATCGGGAAAAATATTCGATTCAAAACGAAACCGTAGAAGTTGAAGATTGTCTGAAATCATTGAATATCAGGGTCGAAAGAAAAGACAATTTTCGATTCGTTTTCGTCAATGCCAAACTTCACGACGAAAAATCCATTCAGAATGCCTTTCGCAAAGTTTCTCAAATTGCCGAAACGCACGATCTGAGTTTTCCGAATATGCGTTTTGCGGGCGCGGTTTATCTTCACAGTGAAATTTATCGGGCAATGATAATTGTCGATAAAAAAGTGCCGATTTCCAAGCATTTGAATGTTTTGGAAATTCCTGCCGGAAAATTTGTAATTCTCGATTTATTCAGCGGTTTTAAAGAAAATATGGAAAAACTGAAAATTTTCGTTGAGTTTTGGATTCCAAAAAGCGGCTATCGGATCAGCGATATTGTCGGCTATGAATTTTTTACGCAAAGCCCGCTCGAAAAACCATATCACGAAATAAAAAAAGAACTTTACATTCCGATCGAACCGATCGTTTGAAAAATCAATCGCAAGATTTGCAAAACGATTCGCCACAAATGCAAAGACAAAAGCCTTTGTTTGATTCAATATAACAACAGAATATGATTACTTCGATAGTTCCAAAGCTGCCGTTTATAAATAAGGAAGAAACGCTCGATTTTTATTTGAACCGACTCGGTTTTAAACTCGGTTCGGATTACGGCGATTATTTTATCGTTTTCGCCGACAATGCTGAAATTCATTTCTTTTCTTATCCTGATTTAGAGCCGAGTAAATCAGATTTTATGGTTTATTTGCGCGTCGAAAACGGAATCGACGAGCTTTATTCGAAATATTCAAGCTGCACAAAAATAATCGGAAAATTGGAAGCGAAACATTGGCGACAAAAAGAATTTGCTTTAACCGATCCAAACGGAACTTTGCTGACTTTCG
>DAITPE010000105.1:0-12512 GCA_036833775.1 Pyrinomonadaceae bacterium
ACCAATTAACGGTTTTTGAAAAAACTTCTAAACGCAAAGAAGCGCAAGACAAAATGCCTTACGCTCCAATCTTTATTTGTCCGAATTTATGGATTCGGAGTTTCGTTGTCTGATTTATTCTTCGCTTCAAAGAGCGGACGCAGTTCGTCGAGAATGGTTTGTGCGCCCGGAACGCCCATTTTTGCGTGATATTGAACCGATTTGTAAAAACTCAAAGCGGCATACCACGCTTCGCTTCCGGCAACCTTCATCGTGTTGTCGATATTATCGAGCATTTGTGCGACAGGTCGCCTGATTTCCCGTAAATCTTTATAGGTTTTTAAATCCTTTTTGAATTCGGGAACATCGGCGAAAGGCGGTAAAAATTCGGGGTTTGTGTCCGAAAAATCGGCGCATTTTTCGACAAAAGGAAGTCTTCCGTCGGCGATTTTGGGCATCGCTTTGAGTTCTTCCTTTTCGATCTGCATCTTCCAAGGTTCTGCTACCACGTCGAGATCGGACGCTTTACTGATAAAATTCGTTTTTTCACTGTCAGAAATATCAAGTGTAAGTCTATTAATCATCTTCCTTCCCTCCAAGTATTGTTAAAAATTGAATTGTGTTCGTTGAACAAAAATACAATATCACGGAATTTTCGAGAGTCAAGAACTATTTTCTGCTGTGAATATCGGGAGAAATCTGATGAAAACCGTAAACTTTGCAGGCTCATCGATTTATATTTCAAAACTTTTTTTTTGCGTTTTTTTCGTGCTTTTTTGCGGCTGTTTATTTTTTTTGTCACAAAGTTTCGGCGGTCGGTGTTTTTAGTTTGAAGACGCAAAAACTTGCGATAAATCCAACAAATTCTTTGAAAACCGGAAAAGTTGTCAAACATTTCAGAATTTTGAACGCGGATCGGGCAGATCAGACGGGTGAGAGCGGATATATTTTATAAAAATCCCGTTTAATCCGCCTGATTCGCCGAATCCGCGTTCAAAAAAAGTTGGTTTCTGCTTTTCTTAAGAGTTTTCAAACAGTTTCTAAAAACATTTTCAGGGAGAAATTTTTCTAATGACATCCAACAAGCAATTATTTCGTTTTATTCTTTTACCGTTGATCTTGGGCTTTTCTTTATCGGCTTTTGCGCAAAAATCCGAAAACAAAACGCGCAATTTCTGCGACGGCAACAATTATTCGTATAACGACCGCGCAACTTTTAAAGAACTGCGCGAATTGACGGCTTCGGCGGGAAGCGAAATCAATGTCGATGCGCGGCGCAACGGCGGGATTTCCGTGCGCGGCGAAAACCGTTCGGACGTGCTTGTCCGTGCTTGTATTCAAACGACGGGCGACACCGAGACGGAAGCCGCTAATCTGGCGAAAAGCATCCGTATCGAAACGGGTTCGCAGATTCGCGCAACGGGCGCAAATGAGGAAAACGGTTGGGCGGTTTCGTATGAAATTTTAGTTCCGCGCAATTCTAATTTGAATCTGACGGCGAAAAACGGCGGAATTTCGGTGCGTTCGGTCGAAGGAAATATCGAATTTTCGACGCAAAACGGCGGCGTGGCGGTCAAAGACGCGGCGGGCGACGTGAAAGGCAGAACCATCAACGGCGGTGTCAGCGTCGAGCTTTCGGGCGCGTCGTGGCGCGGCAACGGGATCGACGTGCAGACAACGAACGGCGGCGTTCATTTGAGCGTTCCCGAAAACTTTGCCGCCAACATCGAAGCCGGAACGGTCAACGGCGGTTTCAAAAGCGATATTCCCGCGCTGAATGTTTCGCAAAACGGTAACGAAACCCACGGCAGAACGTCGAAACGCATCAACACAACGCTCAACGGCGGCGGCGCAAACGTCCGCGTCGTGACGACCAACGGCGGCATCAGAATCGATTCGGTTACAAGCAAAGAAGATTAACGCCGGAATTCACCACAGAGACACAGAGGCACAGAGATTTTATGAAATTATTTTTGGCATATCCAAACTTTTCCCTTCCGAGCTAAATCTCTCTGTGACTCTGTGTCTCTGTGGTAAAAATCCATTTTCCAACATTAAAGCAATTTTTTTTCTCATCACCTTACGCTCCATTAAGTCAAATGCATTTCACTCTGCACGGATCAATTTCGTGCAGAGTTTTTTTCGATTCGGTTTACTCTATTTCTGAGATTTCGGACTCGACGAAGTAAGCGGAACATTTGTCATCGAACCGGCATCTTCGGGTGAAACTGCCGACGTGTTTCCCGTCAGAGTGTAAAGTTCTTTTGCGTCTTTTTCCGCCAAATCTTTTCGCACGAGCAAATAAAGATCGACACCCGGACGCAGCGGATATTCGCCTTCGAGCTTGTAATGCGCGACGTAGCGCGAAACGAGTTCGGGTTCGTCTTCGCCTTTTTTCGCCACGATCATTTCCGAAGTATTCGCGTCAACGAAATTGCCCGTAAAAACAGCGTATTTGTAGTCGTTCAAATACCAAGGCATCGACCAGTAATCGGGCGAAACGACTTCGATTCGAGCATCTTTTCCCTTGCCGCTTTTCTCGGCGTAATAATCTATTTTTTTGATCAGATCGAGAAATCCGCGTTTCGTGTGCGCGTAGATATACGGCATTTCTTCGTCGTCGTAGCGGACGAAATTGATGTCGTAGCTTTGATATGCAAGAACGCCCGTTGCAATAATTGCCAAAACCGCGCCGATTCCCTTTTGCGAAACATCGCCGCGAAACATTTCGTTGATGCCGTAACCCGCGATGATGCACATAGGAAGCAAGAAAGAAAGCGCGAGCCAAGGCGTTTTATAAGGAATGATCGTGTAAGCCGCAAAAAGTCCGAACGCCCAAAAAGCCGTAAAGATCGCAAAACGATGCCGCGCTTTGAAAAGCGCGATGAGCGAACCGAGCGCGGAAAGAATCAAGATCGGCGCTTCGATTTCCATTCCCCATTTTATGTATGCCCAAGTCCCGTTTTGCGTGTGATCTTTACTGCCCGTTTTCGTCCAGAGCATATAGGCTTCAAACGCTTTCCAAACGCCTTCTTTATATGTAAAAAACGATGAGAAAAACAAAATTCCCACGTATATAAAAACGAACGAAACCGCCGCCGCGATCAAAATTCGGTTCGTATTGTCGCCCAAACCTTCGGAAAAACGCGCCCAAGTCAGCTCGACGGGTTCGAGATCGTTCGGCTTCGGTTTGTCGATCGCGGTGCTGTAAATTTTCCGCCAAAGCCAAACGCAAACACACGCGATCGCCATCGTTCCGACCGTGATAAACCCCGTTTCTTTCGTGGCGAAAAGCATAATAATATTTGCCATCGCCAAAATTAAATAGATCGGTCTGCCTTCGTCCCACGCGAGCAGCATCCGCACGACGAAGAAAACCAAAACGCCTTCGACGAGAAAAAATCCGACGCGCAATGCCCAAACCGTCGTTTCATTAGTTCCGCCGACGGCTTTTGCCATCGTCAATGCCGACGGAATAAAACAAATCATCAAAAGCAGCGAAACCCAACCGACCGCAAAATATCCCGCTTTGCGTTTTTCGATGAAATACAAAACCGAAACCGCGATGCCGAAACTAAAGAAAACAAAGAGAATTTCGTGTATAAAATAACGCGAAATAAAACTCATTCCGGGCGACAGCGAAAGAAAAAGCGCGGCGGCAAGACTTCCGACCTTGCCGATGTAATCCTTTAAAAAGAACGCCAAAATCACCGTCAAAACACCGAAGATCGCCACGCTCCAACGAATGCTCAGCGTGTTCAGACCGAAAAGTTTTGTAAAAACGAGCGCGATGTAATAAAGATCGGGACCGTGATAATTAGCCGGATCGTATTTGTAAACGCCTTCGCGAAAAAGCGTCGTCAGAAAAAATCCGTTCACGCCTTCGTCGTGATGAAGCGGCTTCAGTTCGAGCCAGAAAAAGCGCACAAAAGTTGCGATTGCCGTCACCAATCCGCAACTCAAAAACCACATAAATCGGTCTTTCATCTGCGGACTTCGATCTTCGATGATTTGATTTTCTTGAATCATTTAACAATTTACGATTTACGAAAAATCGTCTATTTCACTTTATAAACTTTATAATCACCGACTTCGGTGACGAGCGGAAATTTTTCCCAATAGCTTTCATTTACTTTAATCGAACCGCGTTCTTCGGGCGAAACCAGCACATATTCGACGTTGTATTTCCGCAGTAAAATGTCCGAAGTCGCGTTTCCTTCATAGATTTTTTTCACGTCGGCTTCGCGGTCGGCGTAATCGATTCCGTGTGAAAAAAGATGTCCGGGATAACGCATCAAAGATGGTCTGCCCGTTAAAACGATTGCCGAATTATGAATCGGCGCATTTAGAAACAAAGCGTTTTGCGGCGTTCGCAGTTTTATTTTTTCGGCAATCTCGACGGCGTTCGCACCGAAAACTTCCGATCTAATCTGTCCCGAAGCTGTTTTCCAAACGTCCAATGCGCCCGAAAATGTCAATAAAATCAAACAAACGACCGACGCGATTTTCAAGATTATATTTTGATTCCAACTCCAAGCCAAAACCAGCGAAACGATCGGCAGCGCACCGACAAACCAATAGATCAGAATCTTGATATTGTCCCATTCCCACGGTGCAAATTTGGCGATGTTCGAGACAAGAAACAGAAATAAAAACGGTAAAAGGAAAATTAAAAGCTCGTTGATTTTTAACTTTTGGTCTTTGGTTTTCGGTTTTTGGTTTTTGGTTTTTGGTTTTTCTTCGGCGGTTTCGACTTCTTCCGTTTGTTTATTTTTAAGCGTCAAAAGCAAGGCGATTCCGGCAAAAATGAGCGGAATAAAAACGCCCGTATTTTTCAGCCAAAACCAGATTATGTTTTCCTTTTCGCCTTTGTGCCAGCCGAAATGCCAGCCGATAAATTCACTCGTGCGGCTCGCCGTTCCGCTTGCCGACCAGATCAATTCGGGAATCGCGATCAGTGAAACGCCAACGCCGAAAACGACCCATTCGCGCCATTTATCCGTCCGTATAAAAAACAAAAATGCCGTCACGACAAACAACGCCGCCAAGCTGTGGAGATGAATCAACGGCAAAGTTCCGGCTAATAAGCCTAGGAGAAAAGGTGAAGAAGTGAAAAGGTGAAAAGGTGAATCTTTTGCCGAATTTTCAACTTTTGCTGTTTGTTCGTCGTTCGTTGTCAGTTGTTCGTTGTCAGTTTCCTCTTTAACAAAAATCTCCCAAAGTTTCTGCAAAACGACGATCGTCAAAGGCATTCCGAATAAAAGACTTCGCTGTGTGATGAAAAGAACGATGAGCGAATTTCCCCAGCGGATTTTTTCGCCGATCGTGTAATCGTTCGGCAAATTCCAAAGAAATTCCCAGAAAGATTTGGTTTGCTCGCCGAATTCTTTGAAAAACCATAAAAATCCGAGTCCGCCGCTGAAAAAAAGTAAAACGGGCGCGGTTTTCGCGGCGAGTTTGCTGTTCGTCAGTTTGAAAACGAATCTTTCCAAAATAATCAGCAAAGCAAAAGCCCAGCCGACGTTTTGCACGAGCATCGCCGATTCGACATTCGCGCCGAATTTCATCATCAATGCGGTTAAAACATCGGAAATAAACGGATAAGAAAATTTTGCGCCCGCAAACGACGGATTGACCGGCGGGAAATTATTGCCTTCGGTAAAAGAAAAGATCGCGCCGAGATGAAACGGTAGATCGCCGAAATTTTGCGATGCGCCCGTAAAGATCGCGCCTTTCGATTCAAACATTGCGCGGTCGAAAAAGAATACGAAAAGCAGAAAAAAGCCGACGTAATAAGCGACACGCAAAAATTGTTTGAAATTTGCGCCCGTTCCGCGATTTTTCGCGTTGTGCCAATCGGCGAAAAAGTTTCGTTTGATGTCTCGTTTTGCAAATAAAATAAATGGCGCGAGCGAAACGGCAAAAGCGATCGACGCGGTTAAAATCGAAAGCCCGAAAAAATTTGCAAGCAAAAAACCGAACGTGCCGAAGATTGCCGAACCGACGATGTTTCCGACCGAAAGCCGCCACAAAAAAGTCTCTTTTTCAGCAAAAAAATACGTCAGCAGAAATCCGCTAAACGAGATCAGCAAAACCAAAATGAAGGACAAAACCATAATTTTCTTGAACGAAACTCTAACTAAATTAACTTAATTTCTGATGAAGACAAAATTTATCGCAAAATTTCAGAAAAACCTTTGCAAAGCTATCAGATTAGACTATACTTTTTAGTAAATCCATTAGCTATTCCGATACTTCCCTGTTTCGAGGAGCTATATCAATGAAAAAAATATTCTTTTTAATTTCCACGTTAGTATTTTTGTCTAATTTTTCGGTTTCGGCGCAGGAAAATCCGGTTAAAAAATCGCGTTTTTTAACGGTTTTAGGAAGTGTCGCCCAAAATTTGGAAACTGCACACGATTCGCAGATCAAAAACATTCAATCTTTCGGTGCGAATTCAGGCATTGTTTATACGAGCGATGCGATTTTCCGAACCGATGACGGCGGAACGACCTGGCGCAAACTGAGTTTATCGAACGGACTTTTCGGAAAAATCTCGTCTGTTTATTTTGAAAATGAAACGAAAGGCTTTGCAGTTTCGGCGAATCCGCAAAACGCGAGCGTTTCGTTTGCAAAAACCTTTGACGGCGGAAATTCTTGGACGAAAACGCCGATCAATTTAAACGAAAACGATCTGCGTGAAGCCGAATTGGAAAACGCAACGCTCGAAAATCTGCAAAACGGAAAGTTTCGCTTAACTTTCCGACTTCCGACGAGTTCAAACTTTGTCGGTCAAACCGTTTACGAATCTGCAAACGAAGGAAACGACTGGAGTTTCGTTTCGCGTTCGGTCGAAATTCGCCGCGAGGATGAAATTGCCGAAAAATTGTCGGGAAATTGGGTTTTGAAACAAAACGGTTCTTGCGAAAGCGGAAAAGTCGGCTGTGTTCAGGAAAATATTGTTTTCGCAAACGGCAAAGACATCACGCCCGCGCAAATCAAAGAACTCACACGCACCGAAAAAGAAAAGGCGAAAACCGAAACGCGAAAGTCGATGTTTACTGCCGCGCCGGGCGGAAATACGCGCATCAGCCTCGATCGCGGCTTCGATAAATGCACTGCCGCGCCCGCTTCGCAAATGCAACTTTGGTGGGATAATTCGCCGCATTATATTGCGAATATTTACATTTCCGGCAGAAATCGCGGTTGTTCACAGCCGCAATTGACGGCGAATTGGGTGAATCAGGTCGCGAATATGGGTTGGGGATTGATCCCGACGATCGTCGGTTATCAATCGCCCTGCACCGCTTCGACGACTTCGCAAAAATTGAGCTATGACGTGGCGGTTGCCGAACAGCAAGGACGCGGCGAAGCCGATATTGCGATTGCCGACGCAAATAATCTCGGACTGACGCAAGGCACGGTTCTTTATTACGATATGGAACGCTACGACGAAACGGCTTCGACGGTCGGATGCCGCGTGGCGACTTCCGCGTTTTTGAAAGGTTGGACGGATCGCGTCAAGGAATTGGGTTATATTTCGGGCGTTTACGGTTCGCCGAATAACGCGGTTGCGGATTGGATAAATCTTCCGCCGGCAAGCCGTATGGACGCGATCTGGATGGCGCGTTGGGATAATGTTGCTTCGGTTTGGACATACGCTTCGCCGTCGCCCGTGATGCCGACAAATGTTTGGAACAATCATCAGCGCATCAAACAATGGCAGGCTCCGCACAATGAAACTTGGGGCGGCGTGACGTTTAATATCGACGGAAACATCGCCGACGGTCCGGTTGCGGGAAATGCGATCGCCAAAAATAAACAAGCGGATTTCGACGGCGACGGCAAAACTGACGTTTCCGTTTTTCGTCCTTCGACAGGCGATTGGTTTGTTTTGAAAAGTGCGAATTCGAGTTTTTACGGCGTCGCTTTCGGCAATTCGACCGACATCGCCGCACCTGCCGATTATGACGGCGACGGCAAGACCGACACCGCAGTTTTTCGCCCTTCAGACGGAACTTGGTATATGCTCGGCAAAGCAAATACTTTCAGTTCGCGCACGTTCGGAACGAACGGCGACATTCCCGCGCCTGCCGATTACAATGGCGACGGAAAAGCCGATTTTGCGGTTTTTCGCCCGTCAAACGGAACTTGGTATATCGCCAATACGGACAGTTTGAACACTTTGACGGTCGTGCAGTTCGGTGCAAACGGCGACAAACCAGCAATCGGCGATTATGACGGCGACGGCAAATCAGACATCGCCGTTTGGCGTGCTTCGGTCGGCGATTGGTATATTTTGCGAAGCTCGGATAATTCGTTTTTCGGCGCGAATTTCGGAATTTCGACCGATCTTCCTGCACAAGGCGATTTCGACGGCGATTCAAAAACCGACTTGGCGGTTTACCGCAGCGGAACGTGGTATATTTTGCAGTCAACTGCCGGATTTACTGCCGCCAGCTTCGGTACAAACGGCGATCTGCCCGTGACCGGCGATTTCGACGGCGACAACAAAGCCGACGTTTCTGTTTTTAGAACATCGACAGGCGCGTGGTATTTACTTCAATCAACCGCCGGATTCAACGCCGTAAATTTCGGCGCAAACGGCGATAAACCGATTCCGAATGCTTATTTGCCGCAGTAATTCAAAATTCCCAATTTCAGATTCCAAATTAAAGCCGTTTGCGATTGTAAACGGCTTTAATTTTTGTTGTCAGATTTGCCGATTTCGCAAAATCGCGCATAAAGGTTAGAATATCCAATTTGAAATTTTTATTTGGAATTTGAAATCTTATGTTACAAGCCGGAATCGTTGGATTGCCCAACGTTGGAAAATCGACACTTTTTAATGCTTTGACCGCGCAGGAAGCCGCGCTCGCGGCAAATTACCCGTTTGCGACCATCGAACCGAACGTCGGTGTCGTTGCCGTTCCCGATGAACGTCTCGGCGTGTTGGAAAAACTCAACAAAGCGCAGAAGGTCGTTCCCGCAACGGTCGAATTTCTCGACATCGCAGGACTCGTGCGCGGCGCGTCGAAAGGCGAAGGTCTGGGCAACCAATTTCTCGCAAACATTCGCCAAACCGATGCCGTTATTCAGGTCGTGCGCTGTTTTGAAGACGAAAATATCATCCACGTCGAAGGCTCGGTCAATCCGGTGCGCGATATTGAAACGATTCAGATCGAACTTGCTTTAGCCGATTTGGCGTCGGTCGAAAAACGCCGCGACAAAGCATCGCGCGCCGCCAAAGCAGGCGACAAAGTTGCGAAAGCCGAGATCGAAATTCTCGACAAATTACAGCCCGTTCTTGAAGAAGGTCGTCCCGCGCGCGCCGTCGAACTGACCAAAGAAGAACAGGCGATCGCCAAAACATTTTTCTTGCTTTCGACCAAACCGACGATTTATGCCGCCAATGTTGACGAAGAAACGCTGATGGATTCGTCAAACAACGCGCACGTCAACGCCGTCCGCGAACACGCCGCGAAAGAAAACGCCGAAGTCGTTTTAATTTGCGCGAAGCTCGAAGCCGAACTCGTCGCGCTCGAAGAAGAAGAACGCAAAGAATTTCTCGCCGATTTAGGCGTAACATCGAGCGGCGTCGATAAACTCATCAAATCCGCTTACAAAATGCTCGGCTTGATGTCGTTTTTGACGGCAGGCGAAAAAGAAGTCCGCGCATGGACGATTCCGATCGGCACGAAAGCACCGCAAGCCGCCGGCGAAATCCACACCGACATCGAACGCGGCTTTATTCGCGCCGAAATCATTTCGTTTGACGATCTCGTCGCCTGCGGTTCTCGCAAAGCTGCGGCAGAAAAAGGTCTGGCGCGGCTCGAAGGCAAAGAATACGTAATGCAGGAAGGCGACATCGTAGATTTTCGTTTTAATGTCTAGCTTTTAATGCTAAAATTTCACGGTCGAGGTGAAATAAAAATGAGTTCAGCATTAACGAAATTAGTCGAAATTGTCAGCGATCTTTCGGAAGAATCGCAAGCCGAAGTCATCGATTTCGCAGAATTTTTGCGCGAAAAAAAACGCCGTATGGAAAATAACGGCGGAACTGTGCAGAAAGAACGAGTTTTCGGACAGTACGACGGACAAGGCTTTATCAGCGACGATTTCAATGATTATTTGGGTGATGAATTTTGGTTTGGTGAAGATTTCGGAATAATCGAAAAAGAAAATGAATCTGCTGATTGATACGCATATTTTTATTTGGTGGGAAGTTTCGTTAAAAAATCTTTCTACGTAAAGAGTTCAAATGCTGAAAAATCCGCAAAATATTTTGTATTTGAGTCTTGCAAGCATTTGGGAAATGCAGATCAAAATTCAAAATAAAAAGTTTAGTTTTCCTAGTCCGCTTTCCGATATTATCAAAGGACAACAAATAATCAACAATCTGCAAATTTTGTCGATCACTGCCGAACAGATTTACGAACTCGACAATCTGCCTTTTCATCACAGAAACCCGTTCGACCGTTTGCTGATCGCGCAAGCCGTCAAAGAAAATTTCACGCTCGTGACCGACGATGCGCATTTTTCAGCTTATCAAGTGAATTTGCTCTAAATAAACAGTAATTATTTTTCTCAAATCAGGCAAAAAAATTCATATTTAATTTTATAGACAAATTTCGATTTTTCGTGTTATTTTGTTCTTGATGAAAGTTCTTCTTTCCCAACAAAACATTAAAAAACTTACGGCGGGTCTGATGGCTGTTTGGCTAAGCGGATTCGTTTTTCTGTTTTGTTGCGGAACGATGCCTTTTCAGGCGGCGGAAACCGAATTTTGTCCGCTTGCAAAATCCGGCGGACATTGTAATAAAGGCAAAAAGTCGAACGATGCGCCGAAATTTTCGAGCGAATCGAGCGCAAATTTCAATTGCTGTGAATTTCTGCCAAAGGTTTTCGATAAGTTTCGCAACATCGAAAAAGCGCAAAAAGCTGTTCAACCTGCCGATAAAATTCTAGTCGAAAGACCGCAATTTGTTGTCATCCAGACGAATTTCAAACAAGCGCAAATCTTTCATCAACCCGTCTTTCCGAAAGAAAATATCCACATCAAAAATTGCATATTCCGAATTTAGAAAGAATTTAAGACTGCCGCAAATCTTCGCGCCGATTTAATAAAATCGGCTTAGCAATAGTTTTAAATTTTAAATTTGAGGAATAATACAATGAAAAAGAGAATTCTTTTCGCAATCTCGACATTGCTCGTTCTCGGACTGGCAATCGCGGCTTTCGCTTTCAGCGGAACTTCAACTAAAAACTCGGCAGCGGATTGCTGTGCTAATTGCTGTGCAAAAAGCGATTCGTGCCCGATGAAAAATAAAGATAAAAACACTTCGGCAACTGAAAAAGCTTCGTGCTGCGACAAAGACGATTGCTGCTGCAAAGGCGATGCTTGCCCGATGAAAAAAGGCGAAAACGGTGCAAATCATGAAAATTGTCCGATGATGAAAAAAGACAAAGAAACTTCGACGGCAAGCGTTGATATGACAAATGTTGTTGTCGTTTCCGATGGAAAAGATTGCTGTGCAAACGGCGGTTCGGATTGCTGCAAAGGCGGCGGTTCATCGTGCTGTAAAGGAAAACACAGCTAATTTTTCTTTGATTTTTAACAAGAAAGGCAGTCAAATTTGACTGCCTTTCTGCTTTTTTTTCATCAAATTTCTTCGATAAATCCTTCGCTCACGATCTGCATCATTTTCTTTATCGTTAAAACGACAATTCGCATTTCCGGGCGTTTGTTATCGAAATTTTCAAAAGACGACATCACGCTCGCATCTTCGACCACATAACTGTTAAAAAATTCGCTTTCGAGCTGAACACCTTGTTCGCCTTCTTCGATGCGCTTGATAAGCTCATACATTTCAGCCGAAGCATAAACTTCCAGATCGGGAAACTGCAATTCTATTTGTTTAAGCTGTTCGATCAAATCTTTTACTTTCATAAAGTTATCCGACAGCTTTACCAAGCGCAATTTTAAAGATCGGCTTCCAAACGAAACCATTCGTCAATTTCGGGGGTTAAACTGTTGCTGATAGTTTACGAAATTGTCGTAAATGTGCCAAATTTGTCGTTTATTTGAATAATTTTAAGAAAAAAAGTTCGGTGAATCTACTAAATTCACCGAACTTTTTTTGATGCCCCCAGAGGGATTCGAACCCCCAACCAAAGGATTATGCTTACCAACTACGTTTTTCAACGCCCTTTTCAAGTTTGTGGTCTGGACTTTCTCTTCTCTTTACGAGTCTGCCGTCAAGTCTCTACACCTTCCGAAAATTTTCGGCTTGGCTCGGGATTATCAGTTGTTTTGACAACATTCAGACTTCCCCGAATTTGACAGATTCTACTAAACTGCTGCTTTTACGATAACAATTTAGCAACCCTTTTTTGTAAAACCGTATAAAAACTTACTTAGGTTTTATGTTTCGAGTCCTCTGCTCTAACCGTTGAGCTACAGGGGCAAAAACTCTAATAGTTTAGTTCAAACTTTTTTGGGTTTCAAACACGAAGACGTGTTTGATCAGAGA
>DAITPE010000106.1:0-12503 GCA_036833775.1 Pyrinomonadaceae bacterium
AAAACACGAAATTAAATGATCGTTTACCATTCCGGTCGCCTGCATAAAGGCATACATAATTGTCGAGCCGACAAAATTAAAGCCGCGTTTTTTCAAATCTTTGCTCATCACATCTGAAATTTCGGTCGCGGCGGGAACTTGGTTTGCGCTTTCCCAAGCGTTGACGATCGGTTTTCCGCCGACGAAACTCCAGATGTATTTGTCAAAACTTCCGAATTCTTCTTTGACCTCTAAAAAACATTTCGCGTTGCGGACAGCCGAAGCGATTTTCAGACGGTTGCGGATAATTCCTTCGTCTAACAAAAGTTCGGCGCATTTTTTGTCGTCGTATTTGACAATTTTTTCCGCGTCGAAATTATCGAAAGCCTTGCGGTAATTTTCGCGTTTTCTGAGAATCGTGTCCCAACTCAGACCTGCCTGCGCGCCTTCCAAGATCAAAAACTCAAACAATTTTTGATTGTCATGAAGCGGAACGCCCCATTCGGTGTCGTGATAATGAATCGCCAAATCGTTTTTTGCCCAAGCACAGCGCGTAATCTCAGTTTGCATAATTTTCAAACGGCAAATATTTCCCGATCAAATCCTGCGGTTTCAGGTTTGTAAAATCGGCGTGTGCTTCCATTACCGAATTCATTTTCAAAACTTCTTCGGCGGAATTGACGGTCGTGATGCCGATCGATTTCATTCCGGCGCGATGTGCGGCTTCAAAACCGCCGAAAGCGTCTTCAAAAACAACGCAGTTTTTCGGTTCGACGCCGAGCATTTCGGCAGATTTCAAAAATATTTCGGGATTCGGTTTGCCTTCTTTCACGTCAGCGGCAGTCACGACCGCGCCGAAATATTTACGCAAATCCAAACCGTCGAGAATAAATTCGACGTTCATAATCGGCGCGGCGGTCGAAACGGCGAGTTTT
The DNA here is from genome assembly GCA_036833775.1 of Pyrinomonadaceae bacterium. GTDB lineage: Bacteria > Acidobacteriota > Blastocatellia > Pyrinomonadales > Pyrinomonadaceae > JAJQRF01. Next base: position 915 of record DAITPE010000106.1, read on the forward strand.
ATTCCAAGTTTCGCCGATTCTTCGAGAAACTCGATCACACCCGCGACCGTTTTTCTTTCGGGCAGAAACAATTCCTGATAAAGCGTTTCTTTTCTGTTGCCGAGTTCGGCAATTCTTTCATCGGAAATTTCGCCGAAAACCGTCGGCAGAATTTCCCTGTTCGTTTTGCCCGCCGTTTTCACGAGAAAATCGTGAGCATTCATTTCAATCCCATTTTCCGCGAGCATTTTTCCCCACGCTTCCGTGTGAAAATGCATATTATCAACGAGTGTGCCGTCCATATCGAAGATGAACGCACGATTTGTAAAATCAATCATTTAATTTGTTTTCTGAATTCTAAACGGTCGGAATCTGTTCGACCAAAATTTCTTTTCCGGCTTTGTCGTAATATGTGCAAGTCATTTTTTCGAGGTCGAGCGTCCATTTTTCAACGCCGGTTTCCGCCGCGTCGCGGCAAAATGTCGGGTAATCCGTCTGCCCTTGCTGATGCGCTTTCAAACGCCGCGCAAATTCTTCCGAAAAACTTTCGTTTGAAATATCGAGCGGCGCATAAAGCGCATCCGAAACTACTTTTTCGTCGTCTTTTCCGAAATATTCGGCGTGACCGTCGCTGACATAAACATCGTTGGCGACAATACCCATCTCGATCATTTCCTGCACCAGACGCGGAAAATCCGCGCCGCTTTTCACTTTCGAGTTTGCTTCATTTATTTGTTCGATCGTAAACATATTGAGGTTTAATTTTACCGTTTTTTGGCGATATATAAAGTCTTCTCGATTACGCAATGAGTCTTGCCTTCCTTATTTTTGAGTTCGACATTGTAAACGCGGTCGATGGATTTTGAAGTTTCGAGCAGATTTTTTATTTCGTCGAGTTCGTTTTCACTAAGCAAAAAATCCGCAAAAAGCGTTTCCTTGCCCGGACGTTTGAAACGAATTTTTGCGGCTTTGTCCCAAACTATATAATCACGCCCGAGATTTTTTATCAGCATCAGCATATAGATCGGATCGATTCCGGCATACATACTTCCGCCGTAGATCGTCCCGACATAATTGCGCGTCCGCCACGAAAGCGGAATTTTCACGCGCATTTCACGGTAATCTTCGGAAATATACAAGACGCGCGCGCCGGTGCCGCGATACGCGGGGAAAAAATTGAATTTGAAACGGTCTAATTTTGTCGCAAACGATTCGGGCATTTTAAGAAATTTATTATCCACAGATGAACACAGATGAACACGGATTGAAAAGGATAATTTTACAAAAAAATCTTCTTCTTATCTGTGTAAATCCGTGTTCATCTGTGGATAAATTGTCTTTTACTTTCCGCTGAAATTTCCTTCGCGGCGTTCGATAAAAGATTGAACGCCTTCTTTTGCGTCTTCGGAATTGAAAAGTTCGAGAATTTGCGGTGTCAAATGTTCCTTCGCTTTTTCAAATCCGTGCGTTTGTACCATTTTCGAAGATTTGATCGTGGCGCGAACGCCGAGCGGTGCTTGTTTTGCAATGCGTTCGGCAATTTCGACGGCTTTTTCGACGTGCTTTCCGTGCTCCGCGATTTCCTGAACTAAACCGATTCGATATGCTTCGTTCGCATCGAATTCGTCGCCCGTCAAAAGCCAACGCATCGCATTTCCCCAACCCGAACGTTCGGGAAATCGCAAAGTCGCGCCGCCGAACGGGAAAATTCCGCGCTTGATCTCGATCTGTGCAAACGTTGCATTTTCCGACGCAACGCAAATATCCGCCGCCAAAATCAGTTCGATACCAATCGTCAAACATTTTCCCTGAACCGCGACGACAAGCGGTTTTGTCCTTTCGCTGTAAAGATTTAAAGGATCAACGGAGTCTGCCGCAAACTTCAAACCGCCGTTACTTTCCATGACTTTCGGCGCAACATTCGCCAAATCCAAACCTGCCGTAAACATTTCGCCTTGCGCCCAAAGAACGCCGCAACGGATTTCATCGTTGTTTTCGAGTTCGGTATAAGCCGCCGCAAGTTGTTCGAGCATTTCAACGTCAAAAGCATTGCGTTTTGCCGGACGATTCAGCCCGATCAGCAAAACGTGCCCGCGCTGTTCGACCAAGATTTTCTGTTCTGTTGCAGGTATCATAATTCTTTGTTTTTGCCCACGAAATACACGAAAGAAACGAAAATTAAAGCAAAAACCACTTATTCTTTTTTTCGTGCTTTTCGTGTATTTCGTGGGCAAATCCTCTCTTTATTTCGGAAAATTTTCCGCCTTTGTCACTCTTTCCGCTTGGCGAAAATGGCGTTTTTCGTGTTCGACGATAATCGTCAAACCGTCGCCGAATTTGTAGGTCATCAATTTAATGAACGGCGAAGTAATCACTGTTTTTTGCGGATCGGCTTTTTCGCATTTTTTGATCTTTTCGATAAGTTCAACTTGATGCGCGGCAAATTTTTCGATGATTTCCGCGTCGATCTCGCTCGGCGGAACTATTTTCTGCGTTGGTGCTTTAAATTTTCTTTCGTCCTTTTTGAGCGAATTTATCAATAAATTTCCGCCGAAAGAAGAAAACGGCGACCAATTTTCCCAAAAGGAATTTTTTCGTTCGCCGCTCGCAACTTTGTCGAATGCATCGAAAAGCAGTTCGTTCGATTTGATTAAATGATCGAAACATTGCCCGACGCTCCAACTATCGGCATCGGCACGCCAATTAATTTGTTCCGCCGAAAAACCGCCGAAGGTTTTGCGGACATCTTCTGAAATTCGTTCGAGTTCGGAAATTATTACGTTCATTTTTTTATTTTAGCCTGCGAAAGAAACGAAAGAAACGAAAAGATAAAATTAAATTTCTTTATTTCGCTCTTTTCGTTTTTTTCGCAGGCTAATCCTTTCTTAGTTTCTCAAAGGTTTACCCGTTTTGAGCATCGCCGCGATGCGTTCCTGCGTTTTGCGTTCGCCGCATAACGACAAAAAGGCTTCGCGTTCGAGATCGAGCAAATATTGTTCGGAAACGAAAGTTTGATGATTCAGATCGCCGCCGCAGATGACTTTCGCAACCTTTTTACCGATTAATTGGTCGTGTTCGGAAATGAAACCGCCTTGCTTCATCGTGTGAAGCGCGAGCTTGATCGCCGCTTGTCCGGCTTCGCCCATTGCAAGAATGTCGTTTCTTTCGACGGGCTGAACGTAACCCGCTGAAGCGAGATTTAAAACTTCCTGCTTCGCGTCAGCAATTAATCTATCGCCGTTCATCGAGATTGCATCAGATTGGCGAAGCAAGCCCCAAGCCTGCGCTTCCTGCGCCGAAGTTGCGACTTTTGCCATTCCGATCATCTCGAAAACCTTCTTCAAAAAGGCGAGCGGATCGGCATCGGGCGTGCGTTTTGCCGCGCCCATCGCGCGCAAAGTCAGTTCCTTCGTGCCGCCGCCCGCCGGAATCAAACCGACACCGACTTCGACCAAGCCCATATAAGTTTCGCCCGCCGCACGGGTTTTATCGCCGTGCATCGAAACTTCACAGCCGCCGCCGAGCGTCAGACCGTAAGGTGCAGTCACGACGGGTTTCGCCGAATAACGCAGACGCATCACAGCATTTTGGAATTGGCGAATCATAATATTGATGTCGTCCCATTCTTCTTCCTGCGCCGCGAGCAAAAGAAGCATAATGTTTGCGCCCGCCGAGAAATTTCCGCCTTGGTTTCCGACGACCAGACCGACGTGATTTTTCGCAACTTCGTCGATCGCAAAATTGATCATCGAAACCGTATCGCCGCCGATCGAATTCATCTTCGAATGAAATTCCAAACAAGCCACACCGTCGCCGATGTCAACAAGAGACGCGCCCGCATTTTTCTTGATCACGCCGCTTCTGTCCTTAACCGATTTCAACACGATCACGCCCGCTTTATCGCCGATTTCTTTATAACCGCCGTTCACCAAATCGTAAAAAGAGGTCGTGCCGTTTTCGTATTTGTAGAAAGTTTCCGCGCCCGAATCGAGCATTTTCTGCACGTTTTCAGGAATCTGTTGACCTTCCGCTTTCATACGCTCGACCGATTCGCGCACGCCGATCGCGTCCCACGCCTCGAAAACGCCGATTTCCCAACCGAAGCCCCATTTGATCGCGTTGTCGATCTCAACGATCGTATCGGCGATTTCGGGAATGCGGTTCGCCGCATAACGGGAAACGCGCGTCGTCGTTTTCCATAAAAATTCGCCGACCTTGTCATCACCCCAAACCAATTTTTTCACGCGTTTCGGCAAATCTTCGATGCCCTTCGCCGCATCCAGACTCGGAAATTTCGTTTTCGCTTGCGGTTTGTATTCAAAAGTATTCAAATCCAGTTCCAAAATGACGCGCTTGCCCGTTTCGTCTTTCGATTTCTTAAAGAAACCGCCGTTCGTTTTGTCGCCCAGAATCTTTTTGTCGAGCAGAGTTTGAATCATTTCGGGAAGCTGAAAAACGTCGCGGTCTTCGTCTTCGGGAACCGCCGGGTAAAGATTATTGGTAACGTGCGCCGTCACATCCAGACCCACGAGATCGGAAGTTCTAAACGTCGCCGACGAAGCGTGACCGATCGCTTTGCCTGTGATTTGATCGACTTCGGTCGGTGTCAAGCCCATTGCGATCATTTCGTGAATCGTCGCCATCATCCCGAAAACGCCGATGCGGTTGGCAATAAAATTTGGACGATCTTTCGCCGGAACAACGCCTTTACCGAGCCGAACATTCAAAAATTCGCCCGTTGCTTCGGCAACATCTTTGTCCGTGTCGGGCGTTGAAATTACTTCGACCAATTTCATATAACGCGGCGGATTAAAGAAATGCACACCGACAAAATGTTTTCTAAAATCTTCCGAAAAAGGCAAGGCGATAGATTCAATCGGAATTCCGCTCGTGTTCGACGCGATGACCGAACCTGCCTTGCGGTGTTTTTCCACTTCGGCAAACAATTTATGCTTGATGTCCAATCTTTCGACGACGGCTTCGATCACAAAATCGCAATCTTTGAGCTTGGCAATATCGTCCGTAAAATTGCCGAGCGTGATCAGGCTCGCATTATCCTTGAGCATAAACGGCGCGGGTTTCAGCTTTTTCGCCGCTTCAAACAACGATTTGACGATCCGGTTCTTATCCGAAACGCCTTCTTCCTGCGGAGCAATATCGAGCAGAAGCGTCGGGATTCCCGCATTCGAAAGATGTGCGGCAATCGCCGCGCCCATAGTTCCTGCGCCTAAAACGGCGGCTTTTCCGATTTGTAACATTTTGATTTTTCCTCTTTCTGACAGATTTTTACGAAATTTAAGTTGAGAAGATTATAAATGAATGAGCATTCATTCAGCAAATAAAAAACAGATAAATTGGAAGAATTTCAATTTATTGAATCAAAACAAAAAGCGCATCGTTTAATAAACGATCCGCTTTTTATGTAAACCCGACACAATACCCGCATTGGGTATATTAACACCCATTTTGGGTATCATCAATTTATTATCTCAGCGAAGAAATATTGGCAAGATAGGTTTGTCATTAGTTATAGAAATTAACAAAATTTATTCTGCCTGTGTTTAAATTATATGTTTGTTTGTTTCAAAAATAATTCTTTTGAAGGAGTCCACCCGGACGCATATTGATCGGCAAATTCGAGCCATTTATTTATTCGTTCGGCAGGCAGAACGGATTCGCCCCAATATTCGACGAAAAGAGCGTCTTCCATTCTTAATGAGGCAGCGATCATTTCTTCTTCGATTGCTTGTATCGCTCTTTTGATATAAATTCCGCCGCGAGTTTTATCGTTTCTGTGAGCGACGCTGCCCGCCGAAAATAAATCTCTTGCTTGTGAAACGAGAACGCCGTGATATGTCAGCAGATACATTGCAACGTCGTTATATTTATTTTTAACGCGTGAACCCGCAACTACTTTCGGACACAGTAAAGTTGCTTCCGCTCGTAATCGAATTTTTTCGCTTGCAGGTAAATCTATATAAAGTCTGACTTGAATCGGTAAAGTGTGTTCAGATTCGGCTTTTTCTTCAAGCCACCATAAACGCTCGCCTTCTTTAAGTCTGCTCTTTGCATATCGGCGAATATAGCGCATTTTTTCATCGACCGAGAGAGCGCAGAATTCTTCATACGAAACATTCATTTTCTCAAAAAGCGAAGATTCCGCACCGATTTCCAATTCAAAGCGCGGAACGTGCGAAGTGCGGACGTGGATCACGCAATCGTCATAACGCGCCCAACGAACTTCGGGCATTCCACCCATTTTCCCGAAAATCACGTAAACGAAAACAACTTCCTTTTTACGAAAAGTTTCAAAAACGCTGTTTGCCACGCTTCGCCAAGTATCTTTCGCGGTAAACTTTACCTCAATGCCGAATTCTCCCACGGAAATATCGGGAAAGATGTAAGGATGCGGTTCGTAATCGACCGTTATTTCATACTCGCTACCGATTTGTTCCAACACTTGACGAACTCTGTTTTCAAAGGCTTTTGAGGTCGTAAATAAGTTTTGTTTAGATTCTTCGGTTAATTGCGCAGCAACGGAATCGAGCAATTTTTCAAATTGTTCTTTGGTCATTATGATTCATTTGCCAAGCAATCGGCGACGGTTTTGGCGATGTGCCACGCGAGAACGGGCGGAACGGCATTGCCGACTTGGCGTTCGGTTTCGCGCAGTTTTGCGTCGAAGATAAAATTATCGGGAAAAGATTGAATGCGCGCCGCTTCGCGCATAGAAATTCGACGAGGTAAAGAGTAATGAAACTGAATATTGCCGTGACATTCGGCGCGAATCGTAAAGCCGGGACGATCGGAAACAAGCCGACGGTTTCCCTGTTCGCCGCTGACGTTTGCCGCGCTCCAAATATGATTGAAATGTTCGTCCGTTTCCTTCGATTCGAGATCGCCGATCGCGTCTTTCGCGGTGATCCATTCTTCGCGCGTAAGTTCGGGCGCAGGTGGCGTAAACTTCCCGACGGTCTTTAAAGTTCCGACGATAAAAACTCTTTCCCTGCTTTGCGGAACTCCGTAATCAGCCGCGTGATAAAGCTCGTGCGAAACTTCGTAGCCGAGCGAGCCAAAATCTTCCATGATCTTTAGAAAGGATTCTCGCCGCGTTTTCAAAAGCAATCCTTTCACATTTTCGGCGACAAAAACTTTCGGCTTAACGATCTTTATCGCTTCGACCATCGCCGCATATAAACTGCTTCTTTTGCCGTTGATGCCCAAACCTTTACCGTTGATCGACAGGTCTTGACACGGAAAACCGCCGATCAGAACGTCCGCGCTCGACGGTAAATCTTTCAGATGATCCCAAATATCGCCGCAATAAATGTTTTCATTCAAGTTTTTTCGATAAGTTCGGCAGGCGGCTTGATTGAGTTCGTTTGCCCAAATTACTTTGAACGGATTCTTCGCATAATGCTTACCCAAAAAGGAAAAATCGCCGTAAAAACCTAAATCCATCCCGCCGCAGCCTGAAAATAAGGAAACTACGGAATAAGTTTGCGTGTGATTCGTTTTGCTTTCTTTCGGTCTCGAAATGATTTGCCGGATTGCCCTTTCACTTAACATTTCGCTATTACAACTTGATTGAAACTCACAGTCAAGCGGAGAACTTTAATCGAAAAAATATTGAATAACAAAACTCATATTGCGAAAGATTTTTATTGACAAAATAACGGCTTTGGGCGTATTTTGATTAACACGGAATTTTTATACTGAATACGAATAAGGGAGGATAATTTGATGTCTGAGACAGTTGATAATACGGCTGGTGAGATGCTTGGCGAGGAAATTCCCGATGCTCCGCGACGGACGATCAATGAGCGCACCGAGGCGAAGTTTTTTGAATTTGTTGACAGGTTGATCGCGGAAGCAACTAACTTGAGCGCGGGTTATTTGCCGCCGGCGAGTATTGCCAAGCTCGCGCATTTGAACGCGCAATATCGGTCAGCGGACAAACTATAATCGCCTGTGGACGGATTTTCTTGTTGGATAATTTTGTGAAATCGCCGTTGAGATGTTTGATCTGCCCGTTTCATTAACAAAAACGCCCGCCGATTTGGTTCAGCGAGGCGTTTGTTTGTTTGATTTTTGAAGGCATCAAATCTGCATTTCGGGCGGAAGCTCGATCTTTTGTGTGATCACCGCGAAACCGCCTCCGCTTTGTTTGGCGCGATACATTTCGAGGTCGGCGTGGCGTAAGAGTTCGTTGAGATTTTCGCCGTTTTCGGGGTAAAAAGCCGCGCCGATGCTGAGGTCGGCGATGAGCGTCGCGTCGCCGATCTTGAACGGTCTCTGCACGTTGTCGAGCAGTCTTTCAACGACGAGTTCGACACCGTTTTCGTCGCAGTTGTGCAGTAAAAGCGCGAATTCGTCGCCGCCGAGCCGTGCGAGCACGTCGGGTTTGCGAAGAATCGAAGCGACACGCGCCGCGACATATTTCAAAAGCTCATCGCCCGCCGCGTGTCCGAACGTGTCGTTGATGGATTTGAAACGATTCAGGTCGAAATAAAGAATCGCCAGCGGTTCGCCCGTTGCGTCCGTCTTTTTCACGGCAAGGTCGAATTCCTCTTCAAACTTGCGCCGATTCGCCAGCCGTGTGAGCGGATCGTGAAACGCCAAGGTTTCGAGCGACAACTGCTGACGGCGGCGGTCGGTGATGTCGCAGATCATAAAAATCCTGCCGTCCAATGTTCCTTGACTGTTCAGCAAAGGCGTAATGCCGATCGAATAGAAACGCTGTCTGCCTTTTACTTCGATCTCGACCTCATCGCTTAAATCCGGCGCATTCTCGTATTTTTCGAGCAAAAAATCCCACTGCGAAAAGACTTCGCGCAATGGCTGACCGATCACTTCGCGCGGTTTTTTGCCGAGTCCGCTCGCGGCGGCGTGATTGATGTCGTGAATGATGTTCTGTGCGTCAACGATCACCACGCCGTCGCGGATGGTTTTGAAAACCGTTTCATACGCGATCGGATTACTGCTCAAAAATCGGTAACGAAAAATCGCAAACGCAATGATCGTCAAAAATATCGGGATGCTCAAAGGCGTGTAGGAAACATTGTTGCCGAGAATTTTGGAAATACCGACGACATTGACCGCAAACGGCACGCAAAACGAGATCAGCAAAAGCCAAATCTGCTTGCGGTGATGGTGCGACGAGCGGTTCAGTTCGAGCAGAAGCAGACGGAAACTGTAAAGCATCAGCCCGTAACAATACGGCAGATGCACGAACCAAAAATACTTGCCGAATTCCATTTTCAAAGATGATGCGGCAGCATAAGTCACGCTTTGAAAAAAGAAATGATGCAATGGATTCGTGAGCATCAGACACCAAGAGATCATCGGCACGATCATCAGTAGGAAAACATTGCGCCTGCGAACATTTTTCCCGCAATACTGCATCACGAAAAGCAATAATCCGACAGGAAGCATCGTGATTCCGAGATAACGCAAAGATTCGCCGATCCATTTATCGTCAAATGTTTGGCTCAGTTTGCCGACCACATCGCCCGTCATCCAAACGATCGCAAACAGATTCGCCGCCGCGAACGCACGACTGCCGCGCGCCTGTGCGTGCCGCCACGCATAGACATTGATAAAAGCGCAGACGATGATCGCAAATGTTAGATAAACTACGTAGAAATTAACGGAATCCGGCATTTAAGAGTTAGATTTTAGAAGTCTGATTTCGAAATTAAATTACGGGAAGTTTTAATGACTGCACAGGAGTTTTTGAGGTTACGCTCGAAAAATGAGCTAACTTAAATAATATCTTAAATATAAGAGGCGATTCAACATATTTTTTAATAATAAATTCCGCCCGTTCTTTTCAGCAAAAAGAACGGCTGACAAAACTGCCAGCCGTTCTCGGTTTTGATTGTATATTTTTTACATTTTCGCAACGATGATCTGTGCGGTGCGTTTGCTCGCGTCGATGCGGATATTGCTCGCCGGATAAGGCGTAACTTCGCCGAGCTTGATCTCGTAATTGTCGAATTTCACCGTTTTCGGTTCGAGATTCGTGTGCAGTTCAAAGGTTTCGGACTTGCCTTTCTTGTTCGTCACCTTGATCTTCACTTTCGCATCGCCTGCCCAAACGCATTCGACGTCTTTCGGACAGCGCGAATCTTCGATCTCTAAAACTTTCACGGTCAATTTGCTCTTTGAAAACTTTTTCTGCGTATTGATGCGGATCGCCGCTTGCTGCGAACTCTGCGCTTGTGCATTAACAAATGTGCCGAAAACAAGCGTTAAAATTAAAGTTAAAATAATTGCTCTCATAATTTTTCTCTCCTTGGCAAAACCGAAAAACGTTTTTCGGTCGCCGTTTTTAGAATGCTTTAAAGTTTCAAAAGTTGCAGCCGAAACCGAAAAAGCGGTCTGAAAACCGCTCATTTATACATTAAAAAAGAAAACTTTACAATCCTTTACGGAGTCAGCCACTTTGTTTCGAGTTCGCCGTTTTCGTTCCAAGTAAACAGCGAACGGCGATGACCTTTCACGTCCAATTCCATACAATCGATCTCTTTAATGCTCGAAACAATAACTACGAAATTCTCTTTGCCGTGTTCTGATTCTTCGCGTGTCGGTTGCCGATCAATCAACTCTTTCGGCAAACCCGTCGTCGGATGTTCGCTTTCTTTCGTGGGCGATTCGCCGATATAACAGCGGCGCGAAAAAAGTTCGGTCGCCTGCCATTGTTCATCGGCGAGTTCGTCGTTATGATGAACGCTCGCAACGCCTTTGATACGGACTTGCAAACGCTCTTCGGCATTGTAAAAAAGCCAGTAAACATTCGGATTTTCTTTGATTTGCTCGACTTTCGGCGAACCGAGATGCGAATGAAAAGCGATTTGCGCAGGTTTTCGCCAAAAGCGGCGCAGAACAACGACGCGCAAGTTCGGTGCATCGCCGTCGATCGTGCCGAAGACCGGAAGATGAAACGGATGTTTGCGGTCGATCACACCGAGATCGAGATTCTTCCAGATTTTCTTCAAAATTTCGCCGTGTGAAATCGGCTTGTTCCAAATGCTTTTGTCCATTATCTTTTACCGCAAAGACGCAGAATCATTTAACATTTTCCCTAAAAGTCTGCGCCTTTGCGTTATAAAATTATGCTTTGATCTTTTCGATGATCGCGTTTGCGAAATCCGCCGATTTTGCCGTTCCGCCCAAATCTTTCGTGCGGACGCTGCCTTCGATATAGACTTCGTTCATCGCTTTTTCGATCTTTTTCGCCGCCGCGCTTTCGCCGATGTGATGCAGCATCATAATTCCCGACATCAAGATCGCCGTCGGATTTGCAATTCCCTGTCCGGCAATGTCCGGTGCGGAACCGTGAACGGCTTCAAAAACCGCGCCTTGTTCACCGATATTCGAGCCGGGCGCAAGTCCCAAACCGCCGATTAAGCCAGCCGCAAGATCGGAAACGATGTCGCCGTAAAGATTTTCCAAAACCAAAACGTCGAATTGTTCGGGACGCATCACTAATTGCATACAGGCGTTATCGATGATTTTATCGTCCGCTTGAATTTCTGGAAAATCCTTCGATACATTATAAAAACATTCGAGAAAAAGTCCGTCGGAAAGTTTCATAATATTGGCTTT